>JAZRCJ010000074.1:0-22027 GCA_045659705.1 Faecalimonas sp. | reverse complement strand
TGCTACTACTTTTTGTTTTGGTAAACGGAATTCCGGAATACCATATACAAGTACGCCACCCAATTCGTGAAGTGCCTCAAAAACAGTAACTTCATATCCTAATTTTGCCAAATCTCCTGCACATGTAAGCCCTGCCGGTCCAGAACCGATAACAGCTACTTTATGACCATTTGTGCTTTCTGCTTTTTCTGGTTTGATATCATTTTCCAAAGCATAATCAGCAACAAAACGTTCCAATTTACCAATAGAAATAGGTTCGCCCTTAATACCACGAATACACTTCCCTTCACACTGTGATTCCTGTGGACAAACACGTCCGCATACAGCCGGTAGTGCTGATGATTTTCCGATTACTTTATATGCTTCTTCAAAGTTTCCTTCTTTTACTTCGTGAATGAAAGCTGGAATGTTAATAGAAACCGGGCAGCCTTCCACGCATTTTGCGTTTTTACAATTAATACATCTAGAAGCTTCTTCCATCGCTTCTTCTTTATTATAACCATAACAAACTTCTTCAAAGTTTGTTGCACGTACTTTTGCGTCCTGTTCTCTAACAGGTACTTTTTTTAACACATCCGCCATTATTCGTCACCTCCACAATGTCCGCAGCCGCCGTGATGTGTATCACCTTCCTGCAATTTTAACATTGCGCGACCTTCTTTTGTTTTATACATCTGCTGTCTTTTCATAGCTTGGTCAAAATCAACCAAATGACCATCAAACTCTGGTCCATCTACGCAAGCAAATTTGATTTCATCTCCCACCTGAAGTCTACATGCACCACACATTCCTGTTCCATCAACCATAATTGGATTCATACTAACAATAGTAGGAATACCTAATTTTTTAGTTGTAAGACATGCGAACTTCATCATAATCATCGGTCCAATGGCAATACAAACATCATAAGCTTTTCCTTCTTCATTTACCAACTGTTCAATCTTTGTTGTAACAAGACCCGCGTGTCCATAAGAACCATCATCCGTACATGGATAATAATTTTCTGATACAGCCGTCATCTCTTCTTCAAGAATCAGCAAATCTTTTGTTTTTGAACCAACAATTACATCCGCTTTTACGCCCTTTTCATGTAACCATTTCACTTGTGGATAAACTGGTGCGGCTCCAACACCACCAGCAACAAATAAAATCTTCTTATTTTTCAGTGTTTCAATGTCTTCATTTATAAATTCTGAAGCACATCCCAACGGTCCTACAAAATCACGAAATGCATCGCCAGTGCCTAGCTTAGCCATCTTCTCAGTAGATGCGCCAATCGGTTGAAATACAATCGTAACTGTTCCTTTTTCTCTATCATAATCACAAATGGTAAGTGGAATACGTTCCCCCTTCTCATCCATCTTTACAATCACAAACTGACCCGGTTGACAATTTTTTGCCACTCGAGGTGCCTCAACGTCCATGAGATAAATGTTTTTTGCTAATTTTTCTGCTTTGAGTATCTTATACATCTCACGCCTCCTAATAGTTAATCATTTCCTTATGATAAATCATAATATATAAAATATCAAGTTGATATTCCAAACGTAGCCACTTAGACTATTTTCTGACAGTTTCCACGCAATTGTTCATAAGCATAGCGATCGTCATCGGTCCTACACCTCCAGGAACCGGTGTAATGGCGCTTACCACATCAATTACATCATCAAAATCCACGTCTCCGCAAAGTTTATTGTCTTCATTTCGATGAATTCCAACATCTATAACTACCGCACCTTCTTTTATGTGTTCTTTCTTAATGAATTTTGGCTTTCCAACCGCTGCCACAAGAATATCTGCACGTTTTGTAACTGTAGCCAAATCCTTCGTTCTAGAATGAGCAATGGTTACGGTTCCATTTTCCCGAAGTAACAATATAGCCATTGGTTTTCCCACTATATTACTTCTTCCAACAACCACACATTCTTTTCCTTCTATCTCAATGTTAGAGCGTTTTAAAAGCTGAATAATGCCCGCCGGAGTACAAGGTAAAAACCCTGTTGTTCCTATGCACATATGCCCCACTGTTTCAGGATGAAATCCATCTACATCTTTTTTCGGTGTAATGGCTTGTATAACAGCATCTTCATCAATGTGTTTTGGCAATGGCAACTGAACGAGAATGCCATTCACCTTTTCGTCCGCATTTAACTTGAAAATCAGTTCTAATAATTCCTGCTGTGAAATTGTTTCCTCTAATTCATAAGAAAGCGACTCAATCCCTATGTGTGCACAAGCTTTTTTCTTGTTATTTACATATACTGAAGATGCAGGATCGTTCCCCACTTGAATTACAGCAAGGCAAGGACAAATTCCTTGCTCTTTTAATTGTGCCACTTCTTCTTTTAATTCATCTTTAATTTGTGTAGAAATCGCTTTTCCGTCAATTAAAACTGCCATACTCTATCCTCTCTTAGAACAATCCAGTAATTACGCCATCTTCATTCACATCAATTCCATTTGCAGCCGGAACTTTTGGAAGGCCTGGCATCGTCATAACCGCTCCTGTAAGTACAACGACAAATCCTGCTCCTGCATTTACATACACTTCACGGATATGGATGTCGAACCCTGTCGGTCTTCCAAGAAGTGTCGCATCATCAGAAAGTGAATATTGGTTTTTAGCCATACATACCGGAAGATTTCCATATCCTAATTCTTCCAACTTTGCAAGTTGCTTTTCTGCTGCTGGACTGTATTCTACACCGTCTGCTCCATAGATTTCTTTCGAAATGGTTTCAATCTTTTCTTTCAACGAAGCACTGTCTTCATAGAGTGGTTTGAAATTGCTTGTCTTGTTTTCCAAAGTTTCGATAACCTTTTCAGCCAAGGCAATTCCACCTTCTCCACCTTTCGCCCACACTTCTGAAAGTGCAAACTCACAGCCTCTTTCTTCACAGAAGTTGCGAATAAATTCGTATTCTGCCTCCGTATCTGTTATAAATGAATTCAATGTAACAACTACAGGAACTCCATATTTCTGCACGTTTTCAATATGCTTTTCTAAATTGACAATACCTTTTGCCAAAGCCTCTAAGTTTTCTTCGTTCAAATCCTTCTTCGCAACGCCGCCATTGTATTTTAACGCACGTACGGTTGCAACCAACACCACTGCATCCGGTGCAAGTCCACTCATTCTGCACTTAATGTCCAAGAATTTTTCTGCACCCAAATCTGCACCAAAACCAGCCTCTGTAATGGTAATATCGCTTAATTTCAATGCCATTTTTGTTGCTTTTACACTGTTACAGCCATGTGCAATGTTTGCAAATGGTCCACCGTGTACCAAAGCTGGTGTATGTTCTAATGTTTGAATCAAATTTGGCTTTAACGCATCTTTGAGAAGAGCTGCCATTGCTCCTGTTGCATTTAACTGCCCTGCTGTTACAGGTTCTCCTGCAAAGTTATAAGCAACAACAATACGTCCCAAACGCTCTTTCAAATCTTTCATGTCATTTGCAAGACAAAGAATTGCCATAATCTCAGATGCTACCGTGATTACGAAATGATCTTCTCTTACCATACCATCCATCTTGCTTCCAAGGCCTATAACTACGTTACGAAGGGAACGATCATTCATATCAAGGCAACGTTTCCATACCACCTGACGTGGGTCGATTTGAAGTGCATTTCCCTGTTGAATATGATTGTCAAGCAATGCTGCAAGCAAATTGTTTGCTGAAGTAATTGCATGAAAATCTCCTGTAAAATGAAGGTTTAAATCTTCCATTGGTACTACTTGTGCATATCCGCCCCCGGCAGCACCACCTTTAATTCCAAAACAAGGTCCTAAGGATGGTTCACGGAGTGCAATGATTGCTTTCTTTCCCATCTTAGCCATCGCCTGTCCAAGGCCAACGCTTGTCGTTGTCTTTCCTTCTCCTGCCGGTGTCGGGTTAATTGCCGTTACAAGTACTAATTTCCCGTCCGGACGGTCTTTTACTGATTCCCATAACTCATCGGATAATTTTGCCTTATATTTTCCATATAACTCCAAATCATCTTCCTTAATTCCTATGCTTTCTGCCACTTCTTTAATAGGTGCAAGCACCGCTTCCTGTGCAATCTGAATATCTGTCTTCATAATGCTCCTCCTTGCTCTCTTTTGTTATACATAATCTTCAATATATGCTTCAAATTCTTCCATTGTCATAAGTACTTTTCTTGGTTTTGTTCCTTCTTCCTCGCCTACCACACCTGCCTCAGCAAGCTGGTCCATAATGCGAGCTGCACGGTTAAACCCAATTTTAAATACTCGTTGTAGCATACCAATAGATGCTTTGTCTTTTTCTATGATAAATTTACCCGCTTCCACAAAGTATACATCTCGCTCATCTGAAGCTCCTGCAGCAGCGCCAGCACTTGCTCCGCCGCCTACGCTCACGTTGTTCATGTGATTGGTAATATTTTCATCGTAATTTGCACCCTCGCCATTTTTGTGCAAGAATGCAACCACATTTTCTACTTCCTTATCTGTAACAAAGGCCCCTTGTACACGAACTGGTTTTGGATAACCAGACGGGTAAAATAGCATATCACCTTTGCCTAGCAGTTTCTCCGCACCATTCATATCAATAATGGTTCTAGAATCCACACCCGAGGATACGGCAAAAGCGATTCTCGATGGCATATTTGCCTTAATCAATCCGGTAATAACGTCTACCGAAGGTCTCTGTGTCGCTAAAATCAGATGAATGCCGGCCGCTCTTGCAAGCTGTGCTAAACGACATACCGATTCTTCCACTTCGTGTGCAGCAACCATCATAAGGTCCGCAAGCTCGTCTACAATAATCACGATCTGTGGCATCTTTTGTGGTTTGTTTTCGTCTTCTATGTATGCAATAGATTCTACTTTTTCGTTATATCCTTTGATATCCCTCACACCATATTGGGCAAACACTTCATAACGCTTCATCATCTCTGTCACAGCCCATTGAAGTGCACCAGCTGCTTTTTTCGGATCTGTAACAACCGGAATTAACAAGTGCGGAATTCCGTTATATACACTAAGTTCCACTACTTTCGGGTCTATCATGAGCATTTTCACTTCTTCAGGACTTGCCTTATACAAAATACTCATAACAATGGTATTGATACAAACAGACTTTCCTGAGCCTGTTGCTCCGGCTATCAAAACATGTGGCATTTTTTGGATATCTGACACCACAACTTTTCCGCCTATATCACGACCTGTTGCAAAGGCGATTTTAGATGCATGATTCTTAAATTCATCTGACTCTAACAAATCTCGCAATTTCACATCTGCATTTTCTGCATTTGGCACCTCGATTCCAACAGCAGCTTTTCCGGGAATTGGTGCTTCGATTCGAATATCCGATGCAGCTAAATTGAGCTTGATGTCATCTTGTAGGGCAACAATCTTGCTGACCTTCACCCCTTGTTCAGGCTCTAGTTCATATCTTGTCACTGCCGGTCCGCAGCTTACATTCGTTACTCTTACATTTACATTAAAATTCTGTAATGTCTGCTGAAGTTTTAACGCGGTCTGTCTTAAGTTTGCATCAGAAGTTCCGTTTCTTCCACTTCCCTTTGCAAGTAAAGATAGCGGTGGGAATTTGTACTGAACTTTCGGTTTCTCTTCTGTCCTTACGATATCATTTTCCACCTTTATGGCTTCTTCTTGCGTTTCCATCCGGCTTTCTTTCGTTCTTCGTTTCCGTCCAATGGTCTCTTCCTGAGGAATCGGTTCTTCCTCTTGGGAAAGCGCAACCTCTTCCTTCGGCATTGGCGTAGCTCTGTTAATCACAAGATCATTGGTTTCCTCCATCGTCGGAGGCGTAATCTCTTCCATATCCATATTTGCTTTGGAAAGCGTTGTATCAAAGGAAACTCCCGATACCATTTTGTCAATGCGACGTTTCTGACGCTCTTCTTCTTTTTTTATTTGTTCCTGCTCTTTTCTCGCAGTTACTTCTTCTTTTCTTCTTACGCGTTCTTCTTTTGCCGTTTCATAGGCCTTTTTACTGCCTTTTTGAATGCTTGCAAAGATTGCTTTTTCTGTAATGAGCACAAGACAAATCATACTCAATACAATGACTACTACCCATGTTCCGATAATTCCCAATGCCGGACAAAGTATACTCACAAAAATACCGCCCAAGACTCCACCACCATCATGATGCATACTGGACATTTTATAGTAAGATACAATGGAAGTGCCTTCTACGTATTCATTTATCAATTGGAAAATAGTACAAACCATACACCCAAGAATAACGCCTGCAATTGTTTTTATGTACGCTGAAGAATTCCCCTTGTTTGATAAAACAAAGGCAATCCCAACAAATGCTAAAATCGGAATGATATAAGCAATTACACCAAACAGTCCAAATAACACTGAAGATAGTGCATCACCTACAAATCCGCCAAGGCCAAAATTACTTATCATCAATAAAATACATACCGCAAGTGAAACCCATACAATAATTTCATTTTTCAATGGATTTTCCTTGCGTGTTGTACCTTTTGTCTTCCCTTTTGTATTTGTTCTTTTCGTAGTTCTTCTTTTTGTGTTTTTCTTCGAAGCCATAAAACTTCCCCCTTAATTGCACATACACATATATTATAACACTATTAAAATGCGATGTCATTACTATTTTCAATCATTTCGTGCAATTTTCTCAATGCGTCCTTCATTCCACCCACTTCATCAATAATCCCTTCTCTTACTGCTTCTTCACCTTCTAAAAGTGTTCCTACATCCTTTACAAGTTGTGTGGAGTCTAACATCAATTCTTCTACCCTTCTTTGTGTTATATTTGAATGTTCGGCAATAAAGCGCGTAATTCTATCTTGAGTTTTTTCCATGTTTCTATAACTCTGAATAACTCCTATAAACATCCCGTTTTGTCTTACCGGATGTATAATCATGGTGCCGCTTGGCACAATAAAGGAATAATCTGCCGATACAGCAAGTGGACCACCGATGGAATGACTTCCACCTAGCACCAGCGAAACCGTCGGCTTACTGAGTGATGCAATCATCTCTGCTATAGCAAGACCCGCTTCCACATCGCCGCCCATTGTATTTAACAAAATAAGCACGCCGTCAATTTCTGTACTATCCTCTATCTCAGCCAATTTAGGCAATATATGCTCATATTTCGTGGATTTGGTATTTCCAGATACCATTTCATGACCTTCAATCTCACCAACAATTGTTAATAACTGAATGTTGTGATGCTTGGAATTTTCCCGCAATTCCAATGTGCCGAGTTCTTTTACTTCTTCATTTCGCTCCGCTCTTCCCATACTTGTATCTCCTGCTTTTTTCTTTTAGTATGGCAAAAATGGTTTGAAATATGCAATTAAGGATGCGGTAACTCAAATGTTACTGCACCCTTATTCTTTAAATCGTTGCTAATGCCTGTTCTAAATCGGCAATGATATCTTCAATATTTTCAATTCCTACACTAAAGCGAATCAAATCCGGCTGTACTCCAGCTTCTAACAATTCTTGTTCATTCATCTGGCGATGTGTATGGCTTGCAGGATGAAGCACACAGCTTCTTGCATCAGCAACGTGTGTTACGATTGCAATCATTCTAAGGGCATCCATCATTTTCACACAAGCATCTCTGCCACCTTTTACTCCGAAGGTGATAACACCACAAGTCCCGTTTGGCATGTATTTTTGAGCCAATTCATAGTATTTGTCACCTTCCATAGAAGGGCAATTTACCCAAGCTATTTTCTCGTGGTTTTTCAAATACTGTGCTGCCTTCAATGCATTTTCACAGTGTCTTGGCATTCTAAGGTGTAATGTTTCTAAACCTAAATTCAACAAAAATGCATTCTGTGGTGATTGGATTGAACCCAAATCACGCATCATTTGTGATGTTGCCTTTGTAATAAACGCACCTTTACCAAAGCGTTCTGTATAAACCAAGCCATGATAGGTCTCGTCCGGTGTTGTAAGACCCGGAAATTTATCTGCGTATTTATCCCAATCAAAATTACCACTATCTACAATACATCCACCTACACAGCTTGCATGACCATCCATATATTTTGTTGTAGAATGTGTTACAATATCTGCACCCCATTCAAACGGACGACAATTGATCGGTGTTGCAAATGTATTGTCGATAATAAGCGGAACGCCGTGTGCATGTGCACATTTTGCAAATTTTTCAATATCAAGTACATTTAATCCAGGGTTGGCAATGGTTTCCCCTACAACAGCCTTTGTGTTTTCTTTGAATGCTGCGTTTAATTCCGATTCTGAGCAATCAGGATCTATAAATGTAGCCTCGATGCCCATCTTGCGAATAGTATGCGCATACAAATTATATGTACCACCGTAAACGGCTGAAGAACACACGATATGGTCTCCTGCCTCAGCGATATTCATAATCGCATAAAAGTTTGCTGCCTGGCCGGAAGATGTAAGCATGGCTGCCACACCGCCTTCCATATCGCAAATCTTAGAAGCAACAGCATCGTTTGTAGGATTTTGCAGTCTGGTGTAGAAATATCCAGAGTCTTCCAAATCAAACAATCTTCCCATCGCATCGCTACTTTCATACTTAAATGTTGTACTCTGGTAGATTGGTACGATTCTAGGTTCTCCATTTTTCGGTGTGTATCCTGATTGGATACATTTTGTTTCTATTCTGTAGTCACTCATCTATTCTTCCTCCCAGTTGTGATACACTTCCTGTACATCATCATCTTCTTCTAAAAGGTCCAATGTTTTCTGAATGTTTTTGATATCTGTCTCGTCAGTTAATTGTACATAAGTCTGCGGAATCATAGTAACTTCTGCGCTAGCCATAGGAATTCCCGCTTCTTCTAACGCCAAACGAACTTCACTAAATGCATCCGGATCTGTCAAGATTTCAAAACTATCTTCCTCTTCCACAAAATCTTCTGCGCCTGCATCTAAAGCAGTCATCATTAAATCATCTGGATCCATGTCGCATTCTTCTCTATCGATGATAATCTGACCTTTTTTATCAAACATAAAAGAAACGCATCCGGAAGTTCCGATACTTCCGCTTCCTTTTGTAAACGCGCTACGCACATTGGATGCGGTACGATTACGATTATCCGTAAGGGCTTCTACAATAATAGCTGTTCCGCTTGGGCCGTAACCTTCATATGTAACTCTTTCATAGTTTGATGCATCCGCATCACCCGCGGCTTTTTTGATACTACGCTCAATGTTATCATTTGGCATATTGTTTGCTTTTGCCTTTGCAATCACGTCACGAAGTCGGCTGTTATTATTTGGGTCCGGTCCGCCACCTTCTTTTACAGCAACCGCCAATTCTCTACCTATTTTTGTAAAAATTTTGCCTCTTGCAGCATCATTTTTTTCTTTCTTGTGCTTGATGTTGGCAAATTTTGAATGTCCTGACATATATCATACCTCTCTTATCTCTTAAAATACTTGTTTATTTTATCATTGTTTTTTTCATTTGTACAGTTTTCACTGCTATTTTATTATGTATGAAGCTCCAGACTAACTTTTAATGCTTCATTCACTTTTCTCATTAGTTCTTTATCTACATGGCAGACAAATTCCTTTAATCGTTGCTTGTCAATCGTACGTATCTGTTCTAACAGAACGACTGAGTCCTTCACAATATGGTAGCGTTTTGCACTCATCTCAATATGTGTCGGCAACTTTGCCTTATTCATCTTGGATGTAATTGCCGCACAGATCACTGTCGGGCTATGTTTATTCCCAATATCATTTTGTATAATAAGCACCGGTCTGATTCCACCTTGTTCCGAACCGATAACCGGGCTTAAATCCGCGTAAAAAATATCTCCACGTCTAATTTGCACTTTCTTTCACACTCCGATTTTCAAGATAAAAGTAGTATTTCCATCTTTTTCGGAAGTATTCTGTTATGCATTCTTGTTTTTATGCAAAATAATCGACCTGTTCCGCGATTTTCCCATTTTTCACATAAACTCTAGGAATTCGTTTTCCTAAATCACAGATAAATTCATAATTAAAGCGTCCAGAAAGTTCTGATAACATCTCTACTGTGATACATTCATTTCCATCTGTTCCAATCAATGTTACTTTATCGCCGAAGTTGACGCCTTCTATATCTGTCACATCCACCATAAACTGATCCATACAGATCCGCCCTACAATCGGAGCTTTCTTTCCTCGCACCAATACAAATCCGTTGTTCGATAAATTTCTCGGGTAACCATCCGCATAGCCAACCGGAATCGTAGCAATTCGCATCTTCTTGTCAGTCACAAAGGTTCCTCCGTAACTAATAGGGGTTCCTGCATCCACTTCTTTCACAAATGCAACATGGCTTTTTAGCGTCATAGCTGGTTTTAATTGCAGATTTTCTTTGCACACCTCTTCTGATGGATATAAGCCATATAACGATATCCCTGCGCGCACCAAATCCATATCTGCTTCTGGTGCATTGATAATCGCCGCACTATTGGAACAATGTTCGTACGTAAAGTGTACGTCCCTCTGCGCCAATTCTTTGACCATCCATTGGAATTTTTCGAGCTGCATCTTGGTAAATGTTTTGTCCGCTTCATCTGCTTTTGCAAAATGTGTAAAAATACCTTCCATACATACATGTTTCATATTTGAAATTCGTTCAATGCTATTAACGGCATTTTCATCCACATCAAACCCAAGTCTTCCCATACCGGTATCTAGTTTGATATGCATATAAGCTGTTTTCCCAATTTGAGCAGCCATCTGAGAGATGGATTCAGCCATTTCTTCCGTATAAATATTCATTCGAATATCGTTTTGAAGCATCTCCATGTATTGATCTGGGAACACACAACCCAATACTAATATCGGTTTTTTTATGTTCTCTGCTCGAAGTACTATCGCCTCATCTAAAGTTGCAACTGCAAATCCCCAGATATAGTCATAGTGTTCTAGCATCTCCGCCACTTGCACAGACCCATGTCCGTAACCATCAGCCTTGATAACAGCCATAATCTTTGTATCATCATTCATACGCCGTTTCATGCGTTCCACATTTGACACGATTGCATCCAAATCAATTCTCGCATAAACCCTACTATATGTTTTCATGCACATCACCTCATTCTACTTCTATAAATGCATCTCCAAGTGCATCAATAATATCACTTGCAAGCACACTGTATTTCCCTTTTTCATCTCGGGCAATATCTCCTGCCAATCCATGTAAATACACGCCCATGCAGGTCGCACTATATGTGTCCGCTCCTTGCGCAACGAGTCCCGAAACCACGCCTGCAAGCACATCTCCACTACCAGCCTTTGCCATGGCCGAGTTACCCGTAAGATTCACATATACACTCGTGTTCTTTCTCGCAACAAGTGTTCTGGCATCCTTTAGTGCGCAAACAACGGCATTGCTTTCTGCAAACTCCGTCAATCGAGCAAAAGGGTCCGCCTTCACTTCATCAACCTTACAACCCAAAAGCCTTGCCATCTCTTTTACGTGCGGTGTCAATACTATGTTCTGTTTGGCATAGAGAAGCCAATCCATATGTTTTGCCAATATATTCAGACCATCTCCATCGATGACACAAGGACACTCTCCAAATCGCAGTGTGCCATATACCAATTCGTCTGCAACATCTCCAGTTCCGAGACCACAGCCAATCAATGTGACATCTGCCCAATCCAAGAGTCGTTGTAATTCAAATTCATTATATTCGTGATAGCTTGTAATAATTGCCTCTGGCAGTAATTGTTGTAGGATAATTCGATTGCATTCCGGTGTGTAAATTTGCACTAGACCACATCCAGACACATACGCCGCTTTCGCACTTAAATAGGCGGCGCCCGCCATGCCTTCACTGCCCACAATCATAAGCACCTTACCGTAAGTGCCTTTATTCGAATCAGTCTTTCTTTCTGGAAGCGCAACACGCAAATCTGTTTTTTGGAAAGAAAATGCCACTTCATCCTTAGGAAGAGCCAGTATTGGGATTCCGATATCTACAACAACCATACTTCCAACATAGCTTTCGGCATTAGGAAGTACCAATCCTCTCTTCGCAAACGCAATTGCCACCGTGATATCTGCTCGAAAAGCAATGCCCATCGGCACACCAGTGCTATCACAAATTCCCGTAGGAACATCAATCGCCACCTTGGTTCCCGCCAATCTATTCAATGCTTCAATCAAGGTATAATAAGAACCTGTTATTTTCCGTTTTAAACCAATTCCAAAAATGGCATCTACAACAACACTATATGCCTTGTCCACCACTGATGTTACTGTCGGAATATGATAATACTCACAAATTTCTTTTTGCTTTTTGTTATCTTCGCTTCGATTTTCTTCGTTTCCCGCAAAATATATATCAACAGGAATGTTTTTCATATGTAATAGCCTAGCAACAGCATAGCCGTCTCCACCATTATTTCCCGGGCCACACACAACCAAAACGCGAGAAAGGTCTAATTTTTCACGTTCCATCACTTCGACTGTCTGAATTGCAGCACGTTCCATCAAAACCATGGATGGCATACCTATAGTTTCTATGGTGTATCTATCTGCCATTTTCATTTGTTCACCTGTTGGCAAGAATCTCATAATATTCCTTCTTTCATAAAAAACGTGTAACTTGCGCTACACGTTTTATCTTATTGATTTTTTTGTTCTTCCTGATAGCGGTTAATCTTATAAGAAAGACGCATTAAGCTCTCAGACAAATGTACATTTTCAACAATGATATGTTCTGGAACCTTAAGATCTGTATGGGCAAAATTCCAAATACCTTTAATGCCACTATCTGCAAGAATATCTACAACTTCTGACGCTTTTGCTTTTGGAATTGTCAGTACTGCAATATCAATTTGATTGTTCTTTACAAAGTCTTTTAATTCTTCCATCATGCGTATCTTTACGCCACGCATAGTAATCCCCTCTAATCTTGGGTTCACATCAAAGATTCCTTTTAAGACGAATCCTCGTTTTTCAAAAGACGAATAATTTGCTAAAGCCTGTCCTAGATTTCCGGCACCAATAATAATAAAATTCTGCTGTTCATCGAGACCTAAAATCTTTCCAATCTCTTCTCTTAGATATTTTACATTGTATCCGTATCCTTGTTGGCCAAATCCACCAAAATTGTTAAGGTCTTGGCGAATCTGAGAAGCGGTAATGTTCATCTTTTTGCTCAATTCATTTGATGAAATACGCTCTACTCCATTATACATCAAATCCCCTAAATAACGGTAATATCGTGGCAATCTTCGAATTACCGCCTGAGATATCTGTCTTTCCTCCACTTTCATTCACCTTCCCACTGTTTTTATACACATTATTTTTAATTATATAGAATTGTATTTGTAAAGTCAAACTCTTTCCGTTATAATATATGAGACAATTACGTTTGGAGGTTGCTATGATTTTAGCATGTCATAATATTTCAAAAGCATTTGGGGACCAGGTTATTGTAAACAAAGGTTCCTTTCATATAGAAGACCGCGAAAAAGTTGCCTTAATCGGTATCAACGGTGCTGGAAAATCCACGATTCTCAAGATGATTATGGGTGAGATTGCAACCGATTCCGGTGATATCATACTTGCAAAGGACAAGTCCATCGGGTATCTATCTCAGCATCAGGAATTATCCGGTGAAAATACAATTTTAGAAGAAATTCGCACAGCCAAGGCTGATATTATCGCTTTGGAAAAGCAGATTCGCACGATTGAGTTAGAGCTAAAGCACTTATCAGGAATCATTTTAGAAGAACGCCTTGCCACCTATCACCGTCTCTGCGAACGTTTCGAGCAGGCAAACGGCTATGCCTACCAAAGTGAGATTGTTGGTGTGTTAAAAGGGCTCGGTTTTCGCGAAGAAGAATTTTCAAAATCTGTAAGTTCACTTTCAGGTGGTCAAAAAACACGTGTTGCTCTTGGAAAATTACTTCTCACAAAACCGGATGTATTGCTTCTGGATGAGCCTACAAACCACTTGGATATGAATTCCATTCGTTGGTTGGAAACATACCTTATAAATTACAACGGCGCTGTCCTTATTGTTTCTCATGACCGCTATTTTTTGAACCGTGTAGTGACAAAAGTGGTGGAAATCGAACTGGGCACTATCACTGCTTTTCCAGGAAATTATTCTGATTTTGCACAGAAAAAGAGACTCCTTCGAGATGCCAAACTAAAAGAATACTTAAAACAACAACAAGAAATCAAGCACCAAGAAGCTGTAATAGAAAAACTCCGCTCCTTTAACCGAGAAAAATCCATCAAACGTGCAGAAAGTCGTGAAAAATTTCTCTCCAAAATGGATGTGATTGAAAAACCGATGGAACTTTCTGCAGATATGCATTTTTCATTGGAACCTTCTCGCATGAGTGGTAATGACGTGTTAAAGGTAGAAAACTTAGGAAAATCTTTCGGCACTCAAACTCTGTTTACTGATGTGAATTTTGAACTCAAGCGTGGGGAACATGTTGCCATCATCGGAGATAACGGAACGGGAAAAACAACCTTACTTAAAATATTAAATGAAGTCGTTCCTGCCGATACAGGTGTGTTTACTTTGGGAACAAATGTAGAAATCGGATACTATGACCAAGAACATCATGTGCTTCATATGGAGAAAACAATTTTTGACGAAATCTCCGACGATTACCCATACCTTACAGGAACCAAAATTCGAAATATGCTTGCCGCTTTTCTATTTACCGGCGATGATGTGTATAAAAAAATCGGGGACTTAAGCGGTGGAGAACGTGGACGTGTGTCACTGGCTAAACTTATGCTCTCGGAAGCGAATTTCCTAATACTAGATGAGCCTACCAACCATTTGGACATTACGTCAAAGGAAATATTGGAAAAGGCATTAAACGATTATACCGGAACTGTTCTTTATGTGTCTCACGACCGTTATTTTATCAATCAAACCGCTACTCGTATCCTTGATTTAGTGAATCATAGTTTTGTAAATTACATCGGTAATTACGACTATTACGAAGAAAAACGGGAAGAACTCACTGCTGCTTATACAACCGTACAAAAGACAGAAGTCACAGTGCAAGAATCAGAAAGGAAACTAGACTGGAAAGCACAAAAGGAAGAACAAGCGCGTCTACGTAAACGACAAAATGATTTAAAACGTACCGAAGAACGTATCAGCGTACTAGAAGAACGAGATGCTGAAATTGACGATTTAATGTCACAGGAAGAAATCTACACCAATTCCGTTCGGTGCCAGGAACTTTCCAAAGAAAAAGCTTCTATTCTGGCTGAATTAGAAGAACTATATGAAAAATGGGAAGAATTAGCAGAATAAAAAGTAGGCTATCAACAGCAAGTTGATAGCCTACTTTTATATATGCATCTTTTTATTTTAAATATTCTACAGCTTCTATTAACTGTTTCGCTCTTGTCTCAAACGAAAATTCTTCTCTTAAGTTCTCCCACGCCCGTAGCGCGCGTTTTTCGTACACATCATAGTTATCTTCTATTTCGTGAAGTTTTTCTATAAAGTCTTCTTCGCTGTGATAAAATACTACACAGTCTCCAAATTGCTTTTCATAATCCTCGCTGTAATCAGAAAGTACCGGTTTGCCACAAAAAAGCCCTTCCACCAACTTATTATTCATAAAGCCACATTCACGCATATCATCAAAATGATCATTAAGGATAATTCGCGATGACCTATAGATATCTGGCACAAGATGATTTTCGACAAATCCCTCTAAGCAAATACTCGTATCGCCTGCAAATTCATTTTTCCAGCCTCTCACTCCATCTGTAACACCCCAAAGATGAAGCGGTATGTTATGTTTATGACACCAATGCACACACTCTCTCGTAGTCCATCTCGTATTGCCAACAAATACAACATCGTATTTTTCTTCGCTTTGCTTTGGATAGAACAAACTTGTGTCAGCACATAGTAGCAACGGCTTCACCGGAACTGATACCTGCGCAGCCATTTTTTTCGCATGTGACTCTGAGCTGACAAATACCAAATCATAAAGTTCGTATTCTTCTTTCGTCTGTATATAAGGACGATAGGTATGCCAAAGAATATATTTACAGGATTCATTTCTACGATCCGGACGATAAACATCACCTGCTGCCAATGCTAAAACAACATCTGCTTCTATATTACAATACCAATCTTCCCTGCAATCAATAACCACATATAATCCTTGCTTCTCCAACGCTTCCTTCAATGACAAAGCAAAAATATAATCGCCCCATTGATATTTTACTGAAGAATCCGGAGCCATTGATTTGATTACCCATATCTTTCTTCCGGCTGCCAGTCGTTTTATCTCTGCTGCTTTACATTTCCAGATATCTCTTCGTTCCAACTCGTGACGCAACTGCCGATTCATTCGGCTTTCCATATTCTGTATCAGAACTTTTTCCTGCCGTATCTGTTCTTCACATTGGGATAATTGTCTAGATAGCTTTTCAATCTTTTTATTTTGCTCTTGTATCTTTTTTTCTGTCCTTATCAAAACTTTGCGAATAAAATTCAATTTTTCATACGTCTTTTTCCAGAATTTCTTCCAAAAACGTTTTAATAATTTTTTCATCTTACTGCTCCATCTATATTACATCTGTTCAATTCTCTTCTCGATCATATCTAGGAATGACTGTTCTAGATACTGATTTAATTTCTTCCATGTGGACTCATTGCGTATTGCTCGTCCTGGCTCTTGATATTCTACCCAAGCCATAGCACACCAAGTAATGCCACGTAGACAGGTAACAGGAATAAACACCTTTGCCCTCTCTCTCACCCCTTCTGTCGGAAACCTATTACCAACATAGCTTACGTAATAATCCAAAAACGCATCTGTTGTTTCTTCATCCAAGATCACATCCGTCTTCCAAAACGTAGTTGTTGGCGCAAGAAAATGACCAAGATCTTGTCCCGGGTCTCCATAAAGTGGTTTTTCCCAATCGATCAAGAAGCTTTGTTCCCCATTTTTATTGATTAAAAAATTCGTAGAATTCAATTCTGTGTTGATACAACATTTATAGCCTTGATAATCTGCCAAAGCTTTTGTTTTCTCGCCACACAAATCAAGAAGTCGTCGAATCTGTTTTTTCTTATGCATATCAGCAAGTGTAGAATCCTCGTAAGTGCGAAACATTTGATTGCACTCTATAAGAATCTCTTTACAAGGATTTACAGAATGAATCAAACTCCCTTCCGGATTTACATTTGTAGCATGAATATCTGCCAGTATCTCGGCACCTACAAATAAGTCTGTCTCATAATCCATAGCAACGCCTGGTAGATATTCCATCACCAAAATCCCATTTGGTATATCACGTTTACTGCCGTCTGCATAATAAACCTTAGGAGTTCTTCCAGAAGTCTCCAGTTGCTTTAGTGCTTCATACTCATATTCAATCTGCTGCTTTAGATGCATCTGACTTCCGGTATTCACACGAAGTAAAAGCTTTTTACCGGTAACCGGATGAACAAAAGAATAATTGATATTGTATTCTCCTTGCGCAAGCAGAGTAAATGTAAGTTCTGACTCCATTGGAAGGGAAAGTGCCCTTCGAAATTCTTTTCTTTTGCTATAGTTTTGCAATTTTTCTATCATTTATTCTTCCACGTCTCCTACTACACACCATCTCCAATAAGATTGGTCGTAGTTATACGAATTTTCAAATCCACACATTTCATATACAAGCTGCGCATATGCAGAACGGATACCACCTGTACAATAAGCTACAATTTTATCATCCTTTTTAATACCTGCATCTGTCAATATCTTTGTAATATCTTCTTGAGACTTCAAAGTACCATCCTTGCGGAACAGATCTTCATACGGAAGGAAAATCGCACCTGGGAGATGTCCACCTTTCGCTTCTCCGTATTTTTTCGCACCGTTATATTCACTCTTTGTACGAACATCAACAATCACATATTCATCGTAATTGTCTAATAATTCCTGTGTATCCATCACATGTGTGTTGTCGATTGTATCAATAGTTACTTCTGCAGCTACTGGTTCACTTGCCCCCTTCTGTGTCGGTACATCTGCAGCTTTGATGGCCGCCCAACCACCATCTACTATTTTCACATTATTATAACCTGCAGCAACGAGTTCCCAAAGCACTCTCGCATCATCGCCCCATCCACCTTTGGTCTGACCAATCATAATCAATTCCTTATCTTTTGTCATGCCAAGGTTTCCTAGTCTTTTTGCTAGTTCAGAAGCTTCTGGGATTTTTCCCCAGTTTTCATCACCAGCAGCACCATATTCAGAACTGCAAGTACAAAGTTCCTGCCATGAAGTTGCAATTGCGCCTTCAACAGTGCCTTTTTCAGCTGTCCCTGCTCCGCGACAATCCACAAATAAAACATTTTCATCTCCTACATGTTCCTTCACATACTCTGCCGTCACAATATACTTTCCTACAAACGACGTTTCGGAAACATTTTCCTCTTTTCCACACCCTGCAATACACATTGTCATCATTGCAAGAATTAAACAAATGCTTAAAATTCTCTTTTTCATAGTAATCTTTTCCCTTCTTTTATATTATATGTAATATATTTATCTCACATCTTTATACATTGCTGCAATCTCTTCTATTGGCACTCCTCGTCGATACATTGCACGAAGTCGGTTCATCTTCCACATCACGCGAAGCTGATTAAGCGAGTTTCCTTGAAATCTTCTGTGGGATGTATAAATTCTGTGCTTCGTCATGCCAATTTTTACTTTTTTCTGCTTCAATGTCAAAGATAATTGATAATCCTCCATAATCGGGATGTTCGGAAACATACCAATTTCAAAAAATAAGTCTCTATCAATAAAAATCCCTTGATCACCAAACATGATATTCTTATCTTTTATCCTGCGATTGGATATTACGCGGCAGGTAAATAGGAAAAATCTGCTCGAAAGAAATGCAATTCCAAAACAACCAGCTCTGTAATGCTTCATTACATCTTCAATCTCTTCTAGAGCCGTGTTTGGCAACTTGCTGTCACAATGCAAAAAGAACAATACATCGCCGGTGCTTGCTTTCGCTCCGTGGTTCATTTGTATCGCCCTTCCCTTATCGGAATGCAGGATTACGTGCCTTTCACCAATCATTTCCAAGGTTCGGTCCGTAGATCCTCCGTCCACAAACAAAATCTCACAGCGTCCTTTAAGTGGCTCTAATGATTGAAGCAGTTTTTCAATTGTCGTCTCTTCGTTGTAAATAGGTATAATAATTGATATTTTCATAATTTTTTCTATTCTTTAAAACTCCACATTTAACCAGGTATCATAAATGTTTTTGCGAAACGCTTTTTCTTCACCAATAATCGGAATTTCAATCGTGCAGTTTTTTGTCATTCCTTCCTTACATATAGTAAGCTTTCCAGTCTCTAAATCCTTCTTTGAAACTTGCAAATCTTTCTTTTGTATCTCAAACAATTCCGGATGCAACAAATATACAGAAGCCACCACATCCCAATTGTAAAATCCTTTGATGCCATAGTCAATCATATTATCGTCAAACCAGTAATCCGTTCGATTTTTAATGAATTGTACTACGTCTTTACTCTCATCTGCAAGCTCTTTTCTATATTCTTCCCGGGTAAACAACACTTTCAAGCAATTATTGCCAGTGATGACCGCTACATCAGCTCCACTTGTAAGCACCGTATAAATTGCCAATGGATCACAGGAGAAATTAAGTTCATCCATCTGTTTCTTTTCAAAAATCAATGGTTCTGTAATTCCGCCCATAAGAACTATTTTCTTTACCTGTCGAAAAAATTCAGGATTTATTTTCCATGCTCCATAAAGATTTGTTACAGAACCGGTTGCTAAAATTTCCAATTCTCCAGCATGCTTTTTTGCCATTTCGGCAAGATACCTAGATGCTTCACTGACATATTCGTTTGGACAACTTCCTCCTTTATACACCGGAATTTCTGAATGTCCTATCTCTTTCATCATCTTTTTTGTATTTGAATAAACACTTTCCAATACGTTATTTCCATAGGTAGTCGTCACGCCCAGCACTTCTGCCTCTGGATCTCCTAGAAGATACAAAAGTGCCAATCCATCGTCCACATCACATCCCGGAATCCCTAATGTATTGTCACAATCATGGATAATCTTTCTCATGCCTTCTTCTCCTCAAACATCGTTCCTTTTCGAAACTCTACACGAACACCTACAACGTCTCCTACTTCTGCTGAAAACGCCTCCCATTCATTATGAAGAAGCCCGATAGTCAACGTCTCGTTTTTTCCTTCCACTGTAATTTCTGCTGTTTCACCCTCAAACAAAACCTCTGTCACACGATAGTTCTGTGGTCCTTCTTTTGTCAAATGCAGAGCAGACGGGCGTACCATAAGTTCATATTCGCCATCCATCTTTTCCGTTTCGAATGACACTGCATCGCTTACAAACTGTCCGTTTTTCGCAATACCTTTGATATAATTTGCCTGCCCCATATAATCTGCCACAGGCTTAGACAGCGGATGATAAAACATATTTTCCGGCGTGTCATACTGTAAGATTTCTCCGTCCATCATTAATGCAATGCGATCAGAAAATTTCATTGCTTCTGCTTTGTCATGAGTTACCATAATCGTGGTCAAGTTTCGTTCTTTGTGAAGTTTCTTTACTAATCTTCCCATCTCTGCCCTGAGATTCTCATCCAAGCTAGAAAAAGGTTCATCAAGAAGTAATATCTTTGGTTCTGCAGCCAGGGCTCTTGCAAGTGCAACACGTTGTTTCTGCCCACCGGACATTTCCCGTATTTTTCTTTTTCCAAAACCAGGAAGTTGCACGGCATCAAGAAGCTCCTCAACCTTTCGCTTTTGCTCATCTTTTGGCACCTTTTGAAGTTCCATTGCAAAAGCAATATTTTTTTCTACTGTCATATGCGGAAATAATCGAAGATCCTGGAACACAATAACTGTTCCTCTTTTCTCTGGTGCAAGTTCTGTAATACAAACAGAATCCATCAGTATTTCTCCTGCTTCCACATCTAATAGGCCTGCAATGCTTTTTAACAGCGTACTCTTGCCACACCCTGATGCACCGAGGAGCGAAACAAACTCTCCACTTTTTATTTCCAAATCAACGTTTTTTAAGATTTCTTCCTTTTGTAGATTCACACTGAGTTTTTTAATTGTCAGACTCATAGCTTCCTCCCTTGATTTTTACACATCATAGTACTCTACATCCTGTTCTTTCATCCATCGCTGTACAAGCCACTCAAATATTCCAAAAATCAAAATGGTGATTCCTAAAAATATGATGCTGTACACACTTGCGAAATTGCGATAACCGCTCTGCAAAAAAGGAACCATCACAATAGAGAATGTTTTTACACTTCCTCCACCAATCATAAGCGTCAAAAAATATTGGCTGAAGGATACGATATACGACATCGAAAATGCAGACAGCATAATCGGCATCAAGTTTGGAAATGTCACCTCAAAGAAAGCTCTAAATGGTCCTGCTCCCAAAACTCTTGCCTGCTCCTCCAATCGAGTCCCCACAGCCCTAGTTCCATCCTCCATCAATCGTACGGCATATGGCAGTGAGCAGATTACATGTACCAAAATAACGCCTGTCACAGTACTGCTTAGTCCTATCTTAATAAATAACATTTGAATCCCCATGGCAAACACAGTACTCGGCACCAGAAACGGAAGAAGTGATAAAAAGGAAAAAATCCTTCTCCCACGAAAAGCATAACAGCTCAATGCTCGTGCCGTCATCATACCGATTACCACAGATAACGTGGCAACCACTAACGAAATGCATACACTAGAAAAAAACAATCCAGCCAATTCTTTGCCATCGCGCCAGATTGATTTTACAGCTCGCAACGAAAATGTTTGTGGCCAAAGAGACGGCCATGCCCAGCGCTCTGTAAATGCCCAAATTAAGATCGTAAAAAGCGGCAAAATAATACAGAGAACAAATACGGCGATAATTATATTTTCCCAAAAACTCTTCTTTTTTTTCATATCACACATCCTTTTGCTCTGAAAGATTTTTTGCGCTCTTATGAATCAATATATAATAAACAAC
>JAZRCJ010000073.1:0-11659 GCA_045659705.1 Faecalimonas sp. | reverse complement strand
GCATTTTGCATTCCATTTCCAAGCAAAATTGCTATCACATTAGTTCCTTCGTCTATATACTGTCCGATATCATATTCGTCATAATATAAATAGTCATCATGATTACTGCGATATGGGGCCAAATGACCTTTTGTAACATTGACACCGTTAATATGCAACTCATAAAACCCAAGTCCACATATCTGTATCTTTGCTTCCTGCACCTTTTTCTCTACTTGGAATGTACGTCGGAAATACGGTGCCGGAACTTGTTTTTCCATCGTAGAATAGGTCGCTTCTGCATGTATAAAATGATTACGCATAATTGATTTCCCTCTCTTATTTTAAAAGAATTGCTTCACCGGCGTTCAAAGTCACTGTATATTCGTTTCCACAAGATTCAAACATTCCGTTTTTATAAACAGACAGTTCTTTTTTTGCATAAACAGTTAACGTGTTTTCCTTCTTGAAATCGCGATTAACCAAATAGATATGACCATCTTCAAAAAAGCCGATTACTGCATTATCTCCGTCTATCTTTGTAATCGTTCCGTATCCTTCAAAAGGTTTTGTTCCTTTTGGAAGTTCTCCAATATGAAACACCTCCGTGGATTTTGTTTCAAACAACAGCTCTCCAATTGAGTGTATCTCTTTATTGATTTTTTGTACATCATAGTAGTGCTGGTATTTATTTCCTTTGGTGTCACACATTGCATTATTCCAGTTGAAATAAGAATGCCCGGCCTCTGGTAACCAATAGGTAAAATATGAAATTCGATGCATACCATACACCAAACACATATTTACTTCCCACAAAATCTCTGCATATGTAAGATTCCGACAATCTGCATGCTCTACCAATTGAATAATCAGCATTTGATCCAATCCGCTTTTTTGACCCAAAGCACGAATCACAGCAAGGTTATTGAAAAATCCATCTCTATCTTCCACGCCCTCTGCCGCACGTCGAATCAATTGTTCTCTGATATCTTCATTGCCTTCGTGGCATCTCGCATAAGGCGGTCTTCCCATAAACTGGTAATAATCATAACTTAAGAAATGTGGCTTTACTGTCTCCACAAAACTTTCTATGTATGTTTGATAGTCTGCTGTTTTTAGTTGCTCCGGCACCGCATAATCCGGAAATAAGTTGGCATCTGTAGTCTTATCTGAATATTTGCGAAAAGCATTTACAATCGCAGCCACAATTGGAAACTTTGTGGCTTCCGGTTCATCGCAAATTCCCCATTCTTCTACATTATCGTAAGGCCTATAATCCTCAACCACCTCTTGCACAATCCGGTCCACATCCTCTAATTTTTCATTCTGATATAAATCTTCTATCCTTTTATCACACACCGTCGCCCTTAATCCATATCGCTTTAACAATGGCAACGCCTCTTTTATAACCTCTGCATCCATCCAAAATAGCTGGCACAATGTAATCCCTGATGCAGCCATATCTGCAATACATTCTTCTTTCACTATATATTCTGCTGTTGGACCATAATAATAGGTGATGTCAAACTGTTTCAAGGTTTTAGCCCTCCTTATTATTCATAGCGAAAAATTTTCCCACTTTTTCTAATATCATTCTAACAAATTGGGTATTATTTTCTCCCAATATATAAGCAAGAAAATAGTTCATTTTGGAAATCAAAAACTGAAATTGTAACATAATCGCAATAAATTAGTTCATTTTGGAATATTTTTTCATTTTTTTCCTTTTTGTATCATTTCTTTATTGACAAGATTTTCTAAAATTTATATAATAACAGTAACACTGATAGCAAGGAGGAATTGTTTTATGGAATATATGCTTTATGATTCACATTGTTCATTTGACTCTCCAACCTGTTGCCTATATAGCGGCATAGGTTCTGCCCTCCACTGTCATGTTGACTTTTATGAATTCTGCTTGTTTACATCCGGAAGTTACCGTAATACATACAAGAATGAAGAAGCTATTCTGTCTTCTGGTCATTTATTATTCTATAAGCCTGGTGAGGCTCATGAACTGATATCCATGGAAGAAGGCAGTGAGCACTGCTCTTTCATTATCAAAAAAGACTATTTCGAGGAACATTGGCGTAATTTCTGGCAAGCAAAAGAATACTACGACGACATTGCCACCTTGCCTATTAGCTTTTGCAAGGAAATTCCAATGTCCCAGTATATGTATTTATCGCAACTTGCCAGTGCTCTCGCTTACAACTTTTCTCCGGAAAGCAGGCCCATTGCAGACCAATTTTTAGATACACTTCTCTTTACAATTTGCAATACGATCCCTTTAGGAACCCGTGTTGGAGTGGATTATTATGTAAATGAATTAATTCGTTGCTTTGATGCATGCCGACTGTTAGAGCTGGAAATCTCAGATATCTGTAACTCTTTTCCTGTATCGCAACGAGCACTTTCTGAACATTTTAAAGAAACGACTGGTTATGCTATGTTAGAATACCGCAACAAAAAGAAGATGGAATACGCGGCACATCTGCTCCAAAAAGACAATTATTCTGTCTCAACCGTTGCAGATAAATTGAAAATTGCCTGTCAGAGTTACTTTATAAGACAATTCAAAAAACAATTTGGAATGACTCCAAAACAATATCAAATGCTTTATCGCAAAGATGTGAAATAAATTTTCCCATAAAAATAAGAAGGTCACAGGACCTTCTTATTTAGTTTAATAGTATGTGATAGTAATAAATCGGCAGTGCGCTCCAACCATGACAGAGGCTTCCTGCATTGTCAAAGTCACTTTCACCATCTTCTGTTTCCCACACTGTGGTACTTCCGAATTCCATCATTGGCGTATAAATATTTTCAATATCCTTCAAAACAATTGGCGCAAAATACTCTTTATCCACCATAAGCCACGCATCATATTTAAAACAAATCATAGATAACGAAACCGGCGTCATCTCCGTATCTGCCAGCAAACGCTCGCATATAGTTTTCGCTTTTTCACCTGTAATAGCTCCACAAAGAATTGCAAGAGAATTTCCCAATTGACTCTTTGTTTCATGTTTGGATGTATCGTAGCAGATACCGGATTTTTCTTCATAAAATGCCTTATAGATATTGACATTTAAGTCTGTCGCCTGTTTTGCATATGTATTGGCAATGCCTAATTCATCGGCAATGGTGCCTAAATTTTGTAAAGCAATGGATACCAACGCATTTAAAGGCAATTCCGGTGTGTTACAATCATAAGTCTCACAGTAAGGTCCACCACCATCTAACCCATCTCGCCACTCATAAAAATTCCAGTAATATTTCCCCGAAAATGGCAATATCAGGCCATCTGTAATACGGCTTGTAAATGCCTCTACAACAGAAACCAGCTTCGGATAAATCTCCTCTAAAAACGCCTTGTCTTTGCTGTACTTCATATATTCTCTACATGCCGTAATATAATGCAGGGAGAAAGAAGGAATGACAAGCTCGTTCTTTATTGGATAACAAATCGAAAGTAATCCATCTTCTCGTCTATCTTTAGAAATCAACTGCAAACTTGCCCGCGGAAACTTATATTCCCCAAATGCATAATAACCGCAAAGCATCTGGTTACGACTGTCCATGGCATATAAAGACTGCTCTCTCCACGGACAATCCTCATAATGCTCATGCATACAAAGATGCAGGGTTTCCACACACATATCGTAGATTGTATTTTGTTTTTCACTTAAAACCGGTCTCTCTTTTTCTGACAGCACATACATGGTCGGTGCAATTGCCATTTTTTGCACGTTCACCGGATACTCTGAATGGAGTTCTAGGTAACGACACCCAAATCTACGGAACGGGTTTAAAAAAATATTTTCCCCTGCTTTAGCACGATAGGAAATGCTAAAATCACGTCCATCAATTTCTTGGCGCACACAACCATCTACGATATGCTCTCCGTAGGCGATGGTCAAATCCTGTTCGCAGGTTGAAGTCAGACAAAAAGATAAAAATCCCACTTGTTCTCCACCTAAATCGAAAATCAAATCGGTTTCCGAAATCTGCTTACACAAGGTCCCGACTCTTTCCGGCAATAAGGTTAATTTATCACAAGGTCTTTCACAAAGTGGCAAGGTTTGCTCCACAAGAACAGAAGACATAAAGCCTTCTTGTTCTTGCACAAGCCACGCATCTTCTTTTGTTGCATCGTATGCATAGCCATAACCTATCTGTATGGTAAGTTGCTTTTCCCGATGATTTTGATACGCCTTACTTATGCGTGACATTGTATTTTCATCACTCTGACACAAGGTATCTCCTTCGCAAACTACCGCATATAGCAATCCTGCTTTTCCCGGATAATACACAAATGTAGTATCCAGTCCATAATACCATACAAGGATGGCAATACGATTTTCTCCTTCCTTGCAAAACTCTGTTACATCTACTTCATCATATACTTTGTCATACGGGAAGTCTGCATATTGTCCCCACGCCGCCAGTTCTCCATTGATGTATGCTGCATAGTTGCTGTCTGCAGAAATCTGCAGTACAACCTTTCCCGACTCATATGTAAAAGTGTCTACAAATTCTCCATATTCATCTTTATTTGGATTTTCATTGCACCATATCCACGATGCCTGTTTCAATTGTTCACTCATAAATATCTGCCCCTTTTTGCTATGCTAATACCCTTATGGACTTTATAACACGTTCTCCCGGTGAAAGCAAGAAAGCTTCTTCACAAACACGAAGCGGTACTTCTTTTGCATTATTCTTACTACTGCATATTTGTATTTCCTCATTACTAAGAGTTATCTGCAACTTCTGTCCATGCCACATCACAGAATACTTCACACTCTTCCACCAAGGAATCATATGCGGATTTATCTCCACTTTATCTTCTCTTAACACGGTTCCGCCGACACCTCTGACCACTGCCATCCAAGCTCCCGCTGCGCATGCAGAATGGATGCCTTGGTGGGCGCAATGATGCTCGTCATTCAAGTCCATCATAGCCGTTTCCATAAAGTAGGTATATGCACTTTCCGGTTCGTCCATATCGGATGCACAAATGGAATGTACACTGTAAGACAAGGAAGAAGACGCCTCACAACGAGCACGATAATAATCCCAATTTCTCTTATAAGATAACATCGGAAACTGCATGTTCTGATAAGCAAACAATACTAATACATCCGGCTGTTTGATAACCTGACTTTTGTGATAAAGTCCAGATGCCTTCATCTGGAATGCCTTTGCCTGACTTCCGCCTACCACTTCCAAACCTCTGCTCAAATCAAAGTATCCGTCAAACTGTGGTATCATTCCTGTTGTCTTATCAAATGGGAGGTAAATATTCTCTACTAAATCTTTGATATCTTGTATAAATCTCTCTGAAACTTCTGCTTTTTTCTGTACACCCTCTAATTCTTTTCCATACACTTCAGTGAGTTCCAGCGTACGTTTTGCAATATAGTGGACCACGTAGTTGGTATACGCATTATTATCTACATATGGGTGATGTTCATCCGTTCCTGTTACCTGATTAATCACGTAACCTCTTTCATCTTCTTCTACACGTGACAACCAATATCTACAGATTTCATAGAGCATTTCCATACCATACTGCACCATAAACGCATCATCACCAGTACAATTATAATAATTGCAAATGGACCACGCCACATCCGAAACCACATGTATCTGCATAAACGGATGTCTAGATACCGGCCATAAGTTTTCTTCTCCCGTAACACCGGAGTTAAATGGGTATCTTGCTCCCTCATAGCCTTCTTCCCTTGCATTCTTCTTTGCCGCTTCCAGTTTGTTATAACGGTAGATAAGAAGGTTCTTTGCCTTTTCCGGCATAGTCATATAAAATACTGGTGACTGATACACTTCGCAGTCCCACCATACAAGACCTCCATAGTTTGGCCCGGTAAGCCCCTTTGCCCCCAAGGAATGAACCGCATCATTGCGATTAAAGCTTCCAAGTGTCTGATAGTTACTGAAACGAAGTGCTGTGTCTGCCTCAAAATCCCCGTCGATTTCAATATCGATTTTCTCAAACACTTCCTGCCATGATGCTACGTGAAGATTTGCCTCCTCTTCATAGCGTTTTGCGTTTTCCAAGGCTTCTTTTACTACTTCAATCGGTGTCTTTCCTGTGTCACGACTGGTAATTACATAGGCGCTTTTTTCTGCCGTATAGGTATTTCCCTTTTGCACCTTTAAAGCTGTTGTTACTACAGCTGCATCTGCCTTGTCGCCTTCTTTCCAACTATCTTTAGAGGTACCGTTTTCATCATATACATTGGTACTTGTTCCCACTGCCACCTGAATCTGATACTTCTCACCAGTTACATATGTGTAGAAACACTGGTTGTCTTTTGTCTCATACTTTTTATCAAGTCCCAAAAGATACCCGCCTCCGCAACCACCCATAGACTTTGTAAGACCGTCCACACCACTTAAAACTTCGATTTCTCCATCATAGTTTTCCGGTGTAAAGGACACCTTCATCGCAAACAAATGGTCATCCGCATAACTTGCAAATCTCTCAAATACAAATCGTGTGCGTTCTCCTTTTTCATTTTCCCATAAAACTTCTCGCACCAACTTATTTTCCTTGATGTTAAGGCTTCTTTTCCACTCCAAGACTGTTCCTTCCCACGGATAGAACGTTTCTCCGTTCACAGAAAAACGAAGGAGCAAAAAGTCTGCAATATTAATAAATGCATCATTTCTTTCAAAGCGCTTAATAGCCTCTTCATTGAAATAATATTTTTTCATGTATTCATTATCAATCACCGGCATCGGTGCACACGGCGCCGTATCGATAATGCCTCGTATATATGTACCCTGCACCCCTAAAGTTCCATCTTCCTCCAAGCTTCCACGTACTCCCATGTAGCCGTTGGATAGGCACATCATGGTTGCCATGTCTCCGTCTGCCGCCATCAGGTAACTATTTTCTGTCAAGGTATAGTTGTTTTCAAAATAAACATGTGAATATTTCATACTGTCACTCCTATTCTTCATCAAATGCTCTCAAAATGGTATCAAAGGATACGTCATCAAACCCTGGCATGATGTAATCTGCCTCTGGCAAATCCTCTTTGTTACCAATACCAACGCAACGCATACCGCCACGATGTCCTGCTTCAATACCGGCTGCCGCATCTTCAAATACAATACATTCTTCTGGCTTAAGGTTATAATATTCCATACTCTTTACAAAGACTTCTGGGTCCGGCTTGGTGTTGGTTATCATGGTGCCGTCTACAATGTAATCAAACAGCTCACGAATTTCCAATCGCTCCATAATAATACCTGTATTCTTGCTGGCACTTCCGAGGGCAATCTTAATCCCACGCTCACGAAGGTCTTTCAAGAACACTTCCACACCTGGGAGGATTTCCTCCTTTTTCATCTTGGAAATCATCTCCACATAGCGAGTATTTTTTCTCGTTGCTAAGCCTTCCTTTTCTTCCTCTGATAAATCCTCTTTATTTCCCAAGGATAGTACAATTTCCAAAGAAGCCATACGGCTGACTCCTTTTAACCGCTCATTATCTTTCAATGTAAAAGGAATGTTCATCTCATCTGCCAATTCCTTCCACGCAAGATAATGATATTTGGCTGTGTCACAGATGACACCATCCAAGTCAAATATACATAATCTAATACTCATAATGTTTCCTCCAAAAAGGGAACCTTCTACAAGGAGATTGAGAAGATTCCCTTATATGTTTATCCTGTTTACTTTACAATCCCTAATGCTTTTGACATATCATAAGTGCATTCATTCACTGTGCCATAGTACATATCTTTATACGGAGAATAATAGTAAGTATGCATTTTCCCTTCATTTGTGAAAGCGAAAATCATAATCAATCCATTGTCATCCGGGAAGCTCTTTATAGAAGACGGGTCTGCCATAATCTGTACTACATCTCCACCAAACTTGTTCTTGTTAACATGTTGCTGAGACTGGGTTCCCATAGAATGCCCACAATTTACCAATATAATATTGTCATGCTTTTTCACCAATTTATGCCAAATATCAATTCCTTCATTAGCATCTTTAAAATAACCACCATACTTCTGCGCCTCAAATACAGTAAGCTGTCCATCCCTTGTATAATAAGAGTGAGTGGAAATAATTGCTTTCTTATCCGGATTATCATTCAGCACTTCACTTACCCAATCAATGACTTCGTCTCTCGGGCCAAACTCTAATGCAAACATAATGTATTCAATATCACCTACCGTAATACATTTATATACATTGACCGGATTGTTTTTCTCAAAGGAACCTCCCTGTGATTCCTCTGTATAACCTGACATATACTCACTATATGTAAAGTATGATTTAAAGTTCGTTTCATCGCGGAATTCACTTCCTACACCATGTGATGGAGATGGATAGTCATGATTTCCTAGCGCGATATTATAAGGTATTTTGCCCTGAATAATATCAAATCCTTTTTTCGCTATTTCCCATTCACGGATCGTATTATTTTGTGTTACATCACCCAAATGACTCAAATAAACAATGTTCATCTTCTTGGCATTATCTGCTAACCAGTTCATGGTTTCATAATAAATGCTTTCCTGTCCATAACCAGTCAAATTCTGGGTGTCCGCATAATGAATCATAGTATAGTCAAACTCTATGTTTTCTAATTTGTACCATCCATCACTACACAAAGTAGCCACATTTTCGTTACCAGAACCATCTTCATACTCCAGATAATTTTGTTTATCTAGCTTCCATGCTACTAACAATCCTTCCGCAGTTGTTTCTGGATAATTCAAATGCATCTCATAAATCTGCTCTTGGCTACGCACAGTACTCCACATACGCACATCTGACATACGTCCCACAAAGTGCTCTGCACTGCCTGATAAACTTGCTCCAAGACACACTTTTTCCAAGGAAACTCCATCAAAGATAATCTCTGTAGTGCCTGTACACTCTAAACTTCCATCCACATAAAGTTTTGCGACATCCTCTAATGTCAAAGCCAAGTGTGTCCATCTTCCAGCCACCATTGCCAAATCTGTAGTTTTCAATACTGTGACTCCGTTATATACTGCCACAATCTGTCCATCTACAAGTTTTACTTCAAAGTGATTGTTAGAAGATGTAGTCTTATTCGAAAGTAATGCATATGTTCCGTTTAATTGTTCCTTAGATATTTTCACCCATGTTTCTAATGTCTTTGGTGCTTTCGTAAGTCCCACTTCTGTTGTAATATAGTCACTTCCCGTAAACTCATGGCCCGGTTTTTGAAGCATGTCTATTAGCTCAAGTGTATTTGTACTGTTTTCGTTTGAAAGATCTTCAAAAACACCCTTCGAAGACTTATCAAATTTCCAGCATACAACAAGTGCTTCTTCCTCTAAATTTTCAGGAACATTATAATCGCCAACTTTGATATCTTCATCGGCCTTTGTCACCTGATACAATTCCATATTTGCCATGTCTCCGACAAATGGGTTCTTACCTTCAAAATCTCCCCCTACTGTCGGTGCCGCAAGCGATACTGACAATGGACTTATATCTTCCACGTTTTCTGTAGCTTTTACATTTCCATTGATGTAGATGGTCGCCTGACTTTCATTTATGGTGGCCGTGATATGCTTCCATTCTCCTGAGCACACGTTTGCTCCGCTGGTAGTGGCAACAACTTTACCACAATAAGTAAGCTCTACTTCTCCATCCGGAGTCGTCTTTAATGCAAAATAGTTTGCATCGTCTGCTGATTGCTGGTTGGAAAGTAATGTCATAACAGAACCATCTTGAGTGCTTCTTATGGCCGTTTCAAAAGTAAGTGGTGCTTTTGCCAATCCTTGTTTTGCTTTTGCATATTCATATCCACCAAAATCATAAGAATCTTCAAAATAGATTCCTCTATACTCCTTAGCCATCTGTGCGGTTGGGAAGAATCGAATATACTCAATGTCAGCAGTTCTTGCAACCGCAAGATTACGGGCTGTTGTAATTCTAAGTGTGCTCAAGTGCCCAATCCATGCATTTAACATAGACTCCGCATCCATTTTTGCAGTACTTTCTTCCTCGCCATTCACCTCGAATAGATTGTAAGTTCCCTGTCTCATATCAAGTGTGACAATAACCCATTCGCCATTCTCTTCTACGGTTCCAAACGGACATCTGACAAAAGGCGCACCTGTATATTCATCATTCCAGAAATATACATAGGATTTTCCTGTATTTGTGCCCGAATAACCGGTACGTCTTAACTTGATGCTCATATATGGATAATCTGGCAAATACAAAGAGTTAAGTCCCAGCTGTTCAAACGGAATTTGGAAATACGCATCTTCCTTGCTGGCTGTTATCGTTTCCGTGTGAAGTACTCCATCCTTCACTGACAGATTTAGGTTTGCTGCATTGAGTTTGGAAACAACATCTTCTGTAAAACGAATCTCCACCGGTTTTCCTGGTACCGTGCCAATTGTCCCCTCAACAACAATTTCTTTATAATAAGTTGCAGTCTTTTCCCCATATGCAAGAATCACTTTACAACTAAACTGCCCTTTATCCATTGTGGTTGATGCTGTAAAATTCGTACATTCTACCTTTTCAACCGTCACACCGTTACTTAGCTTTGCAAGAACAATCTTTTTAGCTACCGCCTTGGCATCCTCCTGCGTCTTTGCATCCGCATAATAGCATTCTGCATCTGTAATATCTGTTATGCCGCTCAATTCTGTTGGAAGTACATTTGGGTCAAAGGAATTGCTTCCATCTAATCCAGTAAAGAAGCCCATATATGTTACATCCGCATCTACTCCGCCGAATTCTACCCGGATGGTTTGAATTGCATCTTTTGCAACTTCTCCAAGTCCCGAATACTCTTTTGTAGATAATAAAGTATCTCCGTCAAATACCTTATATTGATTATTGGTTACGTCAAACTCGAATCTCAGTTTCTCTACATTTTCGACATAATCAGTTTGGAAAACATGTGTCTTATTAATTGTAAACTTGACTGGACCTGTTGCCTTAGCATTTCCTATTACAACATACGGATAACCTTCCAGATTAATGTTTCCTTTTGTGCCATCTACTTGATATTCAAAATATGGGTTTTCTCCGGTCAATCCCATAGAACTGTAATTTTTCACAGTTGGGGTCGAACCTTCTATTTCTCCCACAAATTCCGGATTGGTAAACATATACACCCTCTTATCAGGTAATGTTGCCGGAATGGTAAGTGTACATTCCCCCGTTGTATAAAGCACGGTTTTTCCGTCCTGTGTAGAAACTGTTGCCTGGAATTTATAAGTCCCTGCAGTTTCATTGACTTTCGGCTGCGTATAAGCGCCATCTGCAATATCTACCTTGACGTCTTTGAGAAGATTCTTTCCTAATTCTTTTTCCACCATCTCCTTCGCTTTTAATCGCGCTACGGATAACGTATTGCCATCACAATAAGATGGTGCCGTCGTTCCTTTATACTCCTCTAATGCAACCTTTGCATTTGCCTTCAAGGTCTCTATCTCTTCCACTTCCATGTAGTCTAATGCTGATTCCATGGATGGGAAGAATGCTATGTATTCTATATATACGTTAGCCTGCGGTTGTTCAAAAGTTTTAAATGTAAATGTAAAACTCTTAGAACGACCGTGGAATCGTTCCTCTGAAACTCCCGCTGTGTTAATTGGAAGATAATAATTCCAATTAAGTAGAGCATCC
>JAZRCJ010000072.1:0-1896 GCA_045659705.1 Faecalimonas sp. | reverse complement strand
CCTTTTTTGAAATCTCGCATCACTTCTGTACGTTCCCACTGCTCCATACCGCCATGCAATCTTCCACAGCTAAATTCGTCATCCCATAAGGCATCGTAGATATCTTCTACTTCTGCTCTGGTATTGGCAAAAATGATACAGCTATCCGGATTGTGTACTTTCAATACCGTTTGCAATAACGCAACTCGTTCGTCAAATTGCAGACCATCGCAACTATAAAACTTATGAGCAATATTGCGGCTGCTCAATTGTTCACCTTCTATTTTGACTTGAATTGGATCTTTCAAGTGCTGTTCTGCCAATCGTACCACTTCTTTTGGCATGGTCGCAGAAAAGAGCAGTGTCACCCTATCTTTTGGCAAGTAGGATAAGATTTCTTCTACTTGTTCAATAAAGCCCATATGGAACATTTCATCGGCTTCATCAATCACTAAATATCCGATATGACCGGTAAACAAAGTGCCTCGTTGGAGATGATCTAAAATGCGGCCCGGTGTCCCTACCACCATGTGAGACTTTTGTTTCAAATCTTTTTCTTGCCCTTTGAAGGATTGTTTTCCATACAACGCCGGTGCTTTGATGCGTTTCAGTTTACCGATATCTGTGACTTCCTGCTGTACTTGTATAGCTAATTCTCTGGTAGGAGTTAAAATCATCACTTGTGGTTTATTTTCTTCCCAATCCACCAATTCACACAGAGGAATGGCATAGGATGCTGTTTTGCCACTGCCGGTCTGGGCTTGTGCAATGATATCGTGTTTTTGCAATACATGAGGAATTACTTCACATTGTACCGGTGTTGGAGAAGTCAATCCAAGCAAATGGAGTGCTTGTAATATATCTTTGTGCAGCATATAATCTTCGAATTTTACTTTGTTATTCACCATGGTAGTTGTACCATCCATACGTTCCGCCTCACATTCCTAGAAATTCTTCATTCTATTGCTATATTATATCACAGATTTGACACAGCACATATTTTATTTATTGACTATTTCAAATAATTTTATTAGCTTTTCCTTTCTATTTCATGTACAATAAGAGAAGTGCCAAGTAACCGTACCTGGTACTTTGCATACGATATTATATTCCAGGGGGATTTTACAATGGCAAAAGAAGTTACCGTATATACTATGAACCGCTGCCCATTCTGTCTGCAGCTGAAACTGTTTTTAAAACGTCAAGGTGTAGAATTTACTGAAATCAACACTTCTGAAAATCCGGAAGTACTGAAAATGCTGCAAGACGAAACCAGTTTTCTGACATTGCCACAGGTATTTGTAGAAGACAATTTCTTAGGCGGTTATGATAACATCATCGACTTGCACCAGAAAGGCAAATTCAAACGCATTTTTGGTTTGGAAGACTAATCCATTACAAATTCTTAAAACAACAAGAGCCTTGCAGTCACGCAAGGCTCTTGTCTTATGCATATCAATACTGATACGCTTATTCTACTGTTACACTCTTCGCCAGGTTTCTTGGCTGGTCGATTTCACAACCTCTTACTTTTGCTGTATAGTAACTGATCAATTGTAATGGAATGACTGCCAATACTGGTGCTACAAAATTGTGAATCCGTGGAATAGCGATAACTTCATCTACGAATTTCTGTGTCTCTTCATCACCTTCGTTGATGATTGCCAATACATTTGCCTCTCTCGCTTTTACTTCTTTGATATTGGATGCAATTTTATCATAAGTGCTTTCCTGTACACAGATTGCAATCACTGGTGTTTCTTTCGTTACCAATGCTAATGTGCCGTGTTTCAATTCCCCTGCCGCATAGGCTTCCGCATGAATATAACTGATTTCTTTCAGTTTCAGAGAACCTTCCAATGCAATGGCCCAGTCTAATCCTCTACCAATAAAGAAGATATCATTGGCATCTTTGTA
>JAZRCJ010000071.1:0-76082 GCA_045659705.1 Faecalimonas sp. | reverse complement strand
TGGGATTTTGATAAAGCACCTTGGCGTTCTGCACCACAAGTGAGTTTTGTGGCGCAACTGGAATATAAGAATGGAGAAAAAGAAATCTTTTACTCAGACGAGAAGACAAAGACTGCATCTTCGCCGATTATATATGATGATTTACATTGGGGAGAAGGCTACGATGCGAGGAAAGAAATTATCGGTTGGGACACGATAGGATATGATGATACGAACTGGGATGCCGCACAAAAAGTAGACGCACCAAAGGGAGAGTTACGACTGGCAGATGTGGAACCAATCAAAGTGCGTAATTTGATACAGCCGGTGTCTTGCGTTGAATGTAGAGAAATTGGTGGATATATCTATGATTTCGGTGTAAATACTGCTGGAATTTGCAAGCTAACGATAGAAGGAAGTAAGAAAGGACAAGAAATACGACTTCTTCATTTCGAGACCTTAATGGATGAAAAACCATTTGTCGATAGTATTCGATTTAAGTATCAGAATATTGATGACCCATATCAGGAAGATGTTTACATATGTAAGGGCGAATCGGAGGAGACTTATATTCCGCATTTTACTTTTCATGGTTTTCGGTATGTATATGTAACTGGAATCACATCAGAGCAGGCAAAGAATTCTTTGCTGACATACATGGAGATGAGCTCGGATTTAAAACAAGCTGGCACTTTTTCGTGTAGCAGTAAAGTGGTAAATCAGATACAGGAAGCGACGGTGCGTTCCGATATTTCTAATTTTTACTATTTTCCAATGGATTGTCCGCAACGAGAAAAGAACGGGTGGACAGCAGATGCGGCACTTTCAGCAGAGCAAATGTTATTGAATTTTCATACGGGAAAAAGTCTCAGAGAATGGATGCGAAATGTTTACAAAGCGCTCAATGAAGAAGGTCGCCTACCGGGGATTATTCCGACTTCCGGATGGGGGTATGCATGGGGAAATGGACCAGCATGGGATAATGTGCTGGTATATGTTCCTTACTATGTTTATAAGTATACAGGCGAAAAGGGTGTGCTGGAAGATTGTGCGAAGCCATTGATGAAATATCTCGCTTACCTGCACACCAGAGTAAATGAAAAAGGTCTTGTGGAATTTGGATTAGGAGATTGGAATCAGGTAAAGAGACTATCCGCAGATTTTGATACGCCTTTAGTTGTGACTGATACGATTATGTCAATCGACATTGGAAGAAAAGCGGAATTTATATATGAAGTTTTGGGGCAAGAGGAATACCGTGCATATGCAAAAACTTTTGCAGATGAATTGACGGCAAGTTTCCGTGAGCAATTGATTGATAAAGACAGTCTGATTGTGTATGGCGACACACAGACGGCACAGGCCATGGCTCTTTATTATGGACTATTTACCGCCGAAGAAACGAAGACGGCATATGCACATCTTTTAAAACAAATTGAGCAAAAAGATTATTTTATGGATGTGGGTGTTCTTGGAGGAAGAGTGCTGTTTCGTGTACTTGCAGAACATGGAGATGCAGAACTGGCATATTATATAATCACGCGTCCGGAATTTCCGTCTTATGGAAACTGGATAATACGTGGTGCAACCACACTTTGGGAGAACTTTTTCCAAGAAGGAGGTCGGATTCTCTCACAGAATCACCACTTCTGGGGAGATGTATCGGCATGGTTTTACTATTATCTTGGCGGCATTCGTATGAATCCGACGGGTAAAGACATACGGCATGCAGATATTGCACCGTGTTTTATAGAAGCATTGAATGATGCAACTGCGTCTTATGATTCGCCAGAAGGTGAAGTAAACGTTTCCTGGAAACGTAACAAAGAAGAAATTCTACTCGAGATTGTAGTACCGGATACGATGTATGGAACCATCGTCTTACCGGAAGGATATCAATTCCAAGACGGTACAACAATTAAAAATTTAAAATCGGGTAATTATGTAGTAGCAAAGTAGAAGGAGGTATGTTATGAAAAAGCAACTTGTAAAAAGAGTAGTGTCATGTATGCTTGCAACGATTGTGATTGCTACTTGTTTTGTAACACCTGTATTTGCAAAACAAAAGGTAAAGGTTAGTGATGAAAACTACATCGTAGAGATGGATGGAGCGACAAATTTCTATCTATACAACAAGGATACAATCGGGAGCGAAGTCGGTACAGAATACTATCTGACTTACACGGTAGAAAGCATAGAAGCAGAGGAGTTTTTCCAACAGGGACTTTTGGGTTCTAACAATCCTGCCGCAACATGGCCATATGAAAAAAGTGAGCAGGGAGGTGGATTGTTAAAGTACAATCTTGGAAACAAACTGCTTGTAGAAGGGAATACCTACTTTTACAAATTTGTTATAACAAAAGACGGGTATCGTTATGAAGTGGGTTATTCCAATGATAAGACCGGAGATAATGATTATCTTGATTTTGAACATGAATATGGAGAAGTAAAAACGGGCTTGGATCACTTTGGTATCTGGTTTGCAGATATTGGGGTAACCGGAAGACTGATTAAAGTGCGTTGCTATGATAAAAACGGTAATGATTTGGGAATTAAAGTCAGTCCGAATGCAGGTGCTACAGTAGGACGAGAGACACCGTTTCCAAAAGATACACAGGTAGATCATCATTATCGCTTGACACTAGACAATGTAAATAACATTGCAATTAGTAATAGGAGAAAGCCAATAGGGGATAAGGTTTACCTGGAGTACAAGGTGGAAAAATCAGACTCGCTTGTATGGCAAAATGGTATTGTATTGGGAAATGACCCACTTGCTGCTTATCCGTATCTCAATGGTATGATGCAGTACGATGCTTATGAATACGATCCGGAGAAGGTGGATAACGGACCGCTTTTGGAAGAAAATGCCGAGTATCTTATGGTTTTTGAAAAGAAACAAGACTACTTGGACATTACCATTCAAAAAACACTAAATGGAAAAGTTACATATATTGAATTTTCAACCACATATGGAACCTATCAGCAAGAAGGTGAGTTCTACTCCATTTGGTTTGGTGATGGCCCTAAGTTTCCGGTAAATGCGGTGTTAACGGATTTTAAATTTTATGATTCCAATAAAAACAATCTGGGTGTGCAGACAAATGTGTCCTGTGGTATTGAGCATTTTGGAGAATTGGAAGACTATGCGGGTTGCGAATCCATTTATTATTGCAAAGGAAACAACTCATTATATGCGCTTTATGCAGATAAATCATTGAAATATACGGCAGGTAAGAAGACGGTGGATGGTGTGTATCATATCGAAGCAGATGTGATGACAGCAACCATGGATTCACAGAAAAAAGAATATGATTACCTGTATCAATATTTTACAGACAAAGAAGAAAATATCTATGAGAGACTGAATAGTTGCAAGGTGATTTTTGAGACTGGAGAGGGCAGTGCAGTGGAGACGCAGGTCCTCAACACAGACAATGGGTACATGCCGATGCGTCCGAATAACCCGACTTGGGAAGGAAATACATTTGTAGGCTGGTACACCATAGATGGCGAAGAATATCAGTTTGATGAGATTGTAGTAGAATCACTTACCCTTTATGCAAAGTGGGAAGAAACAGACTGGGTAGATGCAAACGTATTCGACATTGCACCTTATATGCCATATATCGCAATCGGTGTTTCTGCTTTGATTTTGGCAGGAGCTGTGGTAGGAGGAGTTCTTACAATTAAGAGGAGGAAGCAAGATGGCAACAGTAAAGAAAACTAATAAGCCAATTAACAAAAAAAGAATCTTGTTTTTGATGTTTGGTCTTACGATTCCGATTCTAAACTGGTTGGTTTTTTATGTATACACCAACGCGTCTGCCATTGGAATGGCTTTTTTGGATAGCCAGGGAAGTGTATCTTTGGATAATTTTGTTCGATTTTTCGATGAATTCAAATCAGATACATCTTTGCTTCCGATTGCATTTAAAAACACCTTTTTAACGTTCGGAATTTTGTTTGTTACCTTTCCATTCAAAGTATTGGTATCTTACTTTATTTATAAAAAGATACCATTCCACAAGTTCTATCGAATCGTGTTCTTCCTACCGACAATTATCTTTTCGGTGGCACTTGCAATGGTATTTACAAAGCTTGTGGGAACAGAAGGCTTTATCGCGCAATATGTGCAAGAGAGCTTAGGAATGGACTATACACCGGAACTTTTGGCGGAGTCGCGCTTTGCGAACACGGTCGTGCTTTTGAATATGATTTGGCTACAGTTTCCGGGGGATCTCATTATCTGGGGCGGAACCTTTGCCAGAATTCCGGAGGATGTATTGGAGTCTGGCAAGATAGACGGTGTGACATGGTGGACAGAATTTACCAAGATTGTTGTGCCAATGGTATGGCCGACAGTGGCGCTTCAAATGGTATTGCTTTTCTGCGGTATCTTCGGTGCAACCGGTAATGTTTTCCTTCTGACAGGAGGACAATACGAAACCATGACGCTCAGCGCATGGATGTACACGACCTTGTATAACAATGCAGGCTCTGTGTACACATCGAATGTATATAACTTTATGTCTGCAGTTGGTTTGCTGATTACGATAGTGGCGATTATCATTTCACTCTCTATCAGAAAACTTACGGATAAATTGTTTGACGAAGTAGAGTACTAAGGAGGGTGAGAGATGAGATTATTTAAAAATTTTAAACGAAAATCACCAGCCGAAGTAGTATTACATATTGTTGTATCTGTCATTTTTATGGTGGTGGCGCTTAGTTATCTCTACATTTTAGTGTGGGCCATATTGGCAGGGCTTCGAACCAATACGGAGATTGTTATGAATCCGTTTGGATTGCCGACTACATGGCACTGGGAAAACTATTTGGATGTGTTCCGATTACTGGAAGTAAATGATAATACATTTTTCAATATGTTGTTTAACAGTGTTTGGTTTTCTGTTGTCGGGGTATTCATTCAGGTGTTTACAACAGTCACATTTGCTTATACATGCAGCAAATATAAGTTTCGCGGTTCCTCGTGGCCATATGTGATTGTTCTGATTATGATTACGCTTCCGATTTACGGAAACGGTGGGGCGGTATATAAGCTCTATCATTCTTTAGGATTGATTGATAATTACGCACAGGTTATTGCATCGGCAAGCGGTTTTAATATGATGTTTTTATATTTTACGGCATACTTTAAAAATCTGTCGTGGACCTATGCGGAGGCCGCAATGATAGACGGAGCGGACGATTTCCAGATTTATTTTAAGGTGATGTTTCCGCAGACAAAACCGATTTTCGGAGCTTTGTTTTTAACAAACTGGATTATGAACTGGAATACTTATGAAAGTGCACTGATTTATTTACCACAGTTGCCGACACTTCCGGTAGGTATTTACCAGTTTAATACAGAGATGATTTACCGGGCGCGATTGGATATCTTATTCGCCGCTTGTGTGATTATATCCATTCCGGCGATTGTTCTGTTTATTGTATTTAACAAAATGATTACAACAAATGTTTCTGTTGGTGGAATTAAAGGATAAAAAGGAGGAAATGGTAGTTATGAAAAAGAGATTATTGGCAATGGTACTTGTAGGGGTACTTGCACTTGGCCTTATGGCAGGCTGTGGAAAGAAGGGCGGCAGTAAAGGTGGCAATAGTGCTAAAGACGTGGAAATCAGTTATTGGCACGCCGGTCTTGGTGATGAGTGGTTAAATGTGCTGGTGAAGGCATTTAATGAAAAACAATCAGAATACAAGGTGTATTTTAAAGGGACAGCAGACTTTGAAGCGGCTAATGCTGCATTTGGATTAGAAGATGTGGATACGGTCGATTTGTATTTGGCAGCAAAGGAATACGATACTACATACTTAGAACCACTGAATGATGTGTTGGATACCACAGTGGAAGGAGAATCCGTAAGCATCAAAGAAAAATTTGACGCAAGTTATTTGGAACAAGAAGCATTAGACGGCAACTATTACAATCTTACATATGGCGGTGGAATTATGGGATTTGTATACAGCAAATCGTTGTTTGAAAAAGCGGGAATCACACAGCTTCCAAGAACAACCGATGAATTAGCAGTTGTGTGTGCTACACTTTCCGATAATGCCATTACACCGCTTTGTCATTTTAAAGGCAGCCAGTATTATTGGTATCTCTGTGATGCTTGGTTCGCACAGTATAATGGCACGGAATATTACTATGATTTCTACACAGATCCTTCTAAGGAAAAGATGACAACAGAAGATGGCAGATATAAAGCAGTACAGGCAATGGAAAAGATTATCAAACCGGAATATGTATTGCAAGGTTCCAATTCAGACGACCATGTGACTATGCAGACAAAGTTCTTAGAAGGGGAATGTGGAATGATGTTCACCGGTTCATGGCTTGCAAGTGAAATGAGTAACAGCGATAAGGTTGATAATTTTGTCATGATGAAAACACCGGTTATCTCATCCATTATTGACCATTTGAAAACGGTTAAGACAGAACCGGAACTTCGTAAAGTGATTGCGGCAATTGATAATGTAACAGATGGTGTGGAAAATATCGACACCTATAAAAAAGGTGATAATTATGTTGTGGAAGGGAAAAAAATTTCAGCAGCGGATTGGGATACTGTAAAAACAGCTCGTAATATGATGCCGACAAACTATGCTGGTGAAACGGCATATATTCCGACATACAGTAACGCACAGGAAGGTGCGAAAGAGTTCCTTAAATTTATGTATTCAGATGAAGGATATCAGATGTATTTGGATACTTTGCATGTAAAGATGCCAATGAATTTGAGCACCGGAGATATTGATACAACCGGATGGAATCAATTTGAATTAAACCAGGCAGAATTGTTTGCAAAAACAGAGTCTGGCATTAACAACAACATTATCAGCAAACACAGACTCTTTACTGATGGTGGGGGTCATGCATTTGCAAATAAGGAATTTGTAAACTTGTTCTGTTCACACAGTGAAGCAGATCGTATTAGCGCGACAGAAGCATGGGATAGTATTGTGGCACTGATTAATGATAACTATGACAAGAACTGGTTATTGAATATTAAGTAGGTGACGGGTATATGAAAAAAAGAAATATACAAAATATATTGAAAAAAGTCAGTGCACTAGGGCTTGCGATGGCAATAGCTATCGCAGGCAGTGGTGTTTATACAATGCACGTGTTTGCAGGTAGCAGTGATATTATTATTGATAGCACTTCCTTTGCAGAAGAACTGGATGCAACCATATGGAATAATCCAAGTGCAGAACTGACAGTAAAAGATGGAAAAATCTTATTTCCGGAAGATAGCACCGGAGAAACAAGACTGATTACAGCAAATCCGATTAAAGTCAGTGAATACCATGAAGAATTTTTAAAAGCAGAGTACAGCATGAAACTAAAAACCTTGCCAAAGGGCGAAAAATTCATAGTGGCATTTGGGCTTACCACATTGGAATCCTATTACGGAGAAGCAGGAAATCTGGAATTGGTATTTGAAAATAATGGTGGTTTAAAGGTTGGGCTCATTGCTTATGATGAAGACGGAGCTGAAAAGAAACTGGTAGCCGCTCAGAGTGTGGGAGCTTCTCTCGGACAAAACATTACCATTCAAGCATCTGTTACAGCAGATATGAAGGTAAATATCCAGGTGAACAACAAGAGAATTTATGATAAAAAAGCACCAATGAATTTGGAAGGCCGTGTGGGATTTTTGCAGACTGGAAATTGTGCGGCAGAAATCAGTGCTGTACAGATTGTGTCACATTCTTATGAAGCACCGGAGAATGTAAATGTTTCTGAAGATTTTGAGCAAGGAACCATCAATGTGAATACTTTGACATCACAAATGCTTAATTCCTGTGGATTTTATCCGGCAGCCATCCAGGTGGAAAAATATAACGGAAGTCAAGTGCTGATGTTTAGCAATGCAGGTGCTGGGTATTTTGGAACGGTATATCAGTATTCGAATTTTGAGGTTACCTTTGATGTGCCATATATTCTCTACAAGAATGAGTTAAGAGAAGAAGGGACTATTCAGAAGCCTGCAAGTACGGGATTGGTAGTTGCAATAGCAGATGAATCGTCGGATTATAAGGAAGCCGGATATACAACGGCGGCAGATGCAATCGTGTTTGGGGCAGATAGTCTCTATAACTTAAAAGGTACACAGGTGCCGGTGAGTTTTGCAGATAAACATTTTTCAGACAAAGAAAAAAATGAAGGTTATTCGGTAAAACTTTCCGTGATTGATACGATTGTGACAATTGAGATGAAAGCACTAAAAGATACCAAGTATCAGAAAATTTATTCTTATAAGATTGGAAATGCAACACCGACAGGGTATGTACATATCTGGTCTAAGGGACAGGCAAATTTTGCAATTGATAATTTTAAAATTGTAAACAAAGATCAAAAAGGAAATACCATTGATGTAGATTACGCGTCAGGAAAAATGACAGGAACAGAAGATTATGCGTATGAACCGGCAGAAGATGTCTATCTGGAATCGGATGAGGAGTCCGGCTTTAACTGGGGTATGTTAATGGCATATGCGGCAATCGCAGGCGTAATCGTATTCGGTACTTGTCTGCTTGTTGCAAAAGGCAAGAAAACTCCGAAGAAAAAGGAGGTAAAAGCAGATGAAGCATAAAATTTTAAAGCGAGGCATCAGCGCATTGCTTTTGGCAGGTATGTTAGCATCATTGACAGCCTGTGGCACGCAGAAAGCAAGTCTGGAACCTATGGAAATAGAAGAGGTACAGGCGGTAAGTTTTGATTTTATTGGTGGCTCAGATGTAATGCCAATTTCCGGATACTATGGACCATACATGGTAGATTCTAGCGTGGATGGTGAGTCTTTTCCGAATTACATCACCGATGAGATTTTCGAGAGTATTACAGAATGTGGCGTGAATATGACGCACTACACGCGTACAGACTATAAGACTTCGCCGGAAGATACAAGGAAGTTACTGGAACTCGGAGAGAAATATGGATTGGGCCTTTTTGTCCAGGATACTATGTTACAGACATTAGCCACAGGGGATGGAACCAATCTGTTAAAGGTCAGCGAACGCATTACAGAATATAGTGATTATCCTGCATTTTGTGGTGTGTATGTAGTAGATGAACCGGGAACACCGTATTATTATCCGTCAAAAGATCAAGCCCATGATATTTCAGCATTTGCACCGTTATTTACGGACTTGGCATCACTGAATATGGTTGGTGGCGGAAATTTATTCCCGGTATGGGAAGAAGCGGATTACGAAAAGTATAATCAGATGATCGAAGAGTATTGTACGACCTGCAATCCTAGTTATCTGTCTTTTGACTACTATGTGTGGGACGAAGGAAGAACAAAGGCAGGATATTTTTATAACGTAGACGTGATACGTAAGTATGCAGAGGAACAGGAGATTCCGTTCTGGGTATATGTGCAGGCAGGAAGTCAATGGAATGATGCAGCAGAAAAATTCGATACAAATGGATATTATCCGACAGAAGGCCAATTTCGATGGAATGTCAATACAGCACTTGCTTATGGCGCCAAGGGGATTCAGTATTTCCCACTGATTCAGCCGACTTATTTTGCATTGGCAGAATCTACCCCATGGGATTTCCAAAGAAATGGAATTATCGGTGCCGCAGGTAATAAAACACAGTGGTGGCATTATGCAAAAAGCATTAATGAGCAGATTGCAGCAGTGGACAGTGTTTTGATGAACGCGGTAAACAAAGGCGTGATTGCATCCGGAGAGGAAGCAATGCAAGATATGAAGGGTATGAATTACCTTTTGGAAGGCACTTCATGGCGAGAAGTAGAAGGTGTGCAGGGTAATGCACTAATTGGTTGCTTTAATTTTAAAGGGAAAAGTGCACTTTATGTCGTGAATTATGAGGCAGAAAAGGCGCAAAAAGTTACACTTGATTTAAAAGATTCTTATAAAGCAACTGTAACGCAGCAGGCAAAAGTTTCTTATGTAGATACCAATAAAATGACACTGGACTTGAAAGCAGGAGAAGGTGTGTTGGTAGTATTTGAATAAAGGTGGAAACAAAATGAAAGAAAAACGATTATATAGGAAAAGAATAATGGCCGTTGTTTGTGCGATGGTATTGGTGTTAAATGCTATTGGAATCCAGTCTTTTGCCGGAACAAACACATCAACGGATTCGTTGACAGAACTGACATTTTCCAATTTCGGTCTTGCAAATCAAACATACACCTTTGTAAGAGGAACATATAATGAAGGTGCGTCCTTGATAGGAACGAAATTAAGTGGCTACATCACTTTAAACGAGGATTTAACAAGTGCAAGCGCAGGAGCATGGCTGGTTCTTGGTGGAACAACAGGACTTCCAAGTTCCGGTTGGGACGGTATTCAAATTCAGTTTGACCCAAGCGGAAAAAGCGTAACAGTAAATCAAGGTTCTGTAGGAAGCAATGGGTATCCATTTACCTATAGTGTGGATAGTAATAGAGGATTGACAACATTTGCGGGTGAGAAATTTAAACTGGCAATCAGTTTGGAAAGTGCAAACTTGGATGGTGGTGCAGAAGCTAATGATGTTCTGTTTAAGTTGTATATTAATGACCATCTTTGGGTAGCAAATAATGTCAGCGACGCGGCGACTTATGGCAAAGACGGTTCTTACTATATCTTAAATGCAAAGACAGAGAATCTGTTAGGCTATCTTGCAGCACAGCAGATAGGTGCAGCAGGTCTTTGTTCGGATATAGCATTGGAGTCTTATACGGAAGAATTGACTCCAATTAGTTTTACGGATTTTGGCCTTGAGAATAACACATACAACTTTGTAAGAGGGACTTACAAAGAAGGTGCGTCTTTAGTGGGAACAAAACTGAGTGGTTATGTGACTTTAAACGAGGATTTGAAAAATGCAAGTGCCGGAGCATGGCTAGTGCTTGGCGGAACTACGGGATTAGCAAGTTCCGGATGGGATGGGATTCAGATACAGTTTGATCCAAGCGGAAAGAGTGTAACGGTAAATCAAGGCTCTGTAGGCACCAATGGATATCCATTTGCTTTCAGTGTAGATAACAATCTTGGCTTAACCACATTTGCAGGTGAGAAATTCAAACTTTCTATTAGTTTAGAGACTGCAAATCTAGACGGTGGAGCAGAAGCAAATGATATTCTGTTCAAACTCTATATTAATGACAACCTTTGGGTGGCACACAATGTCAGCGATGCAGCAACTTATGGTAAAGATGGTTCTTATTATATCTTAAATGCTAAAACGGAGAATTTCTTGGGCTATTTTGCAGCGCAACAGATTGGCGCGGCAGGTCTTTGCTCAGATGTTACATTAGAATCTATCAGCATCGAAACCCAGGAGCCAGAACCAGAGCCTGAGCCTGAGCCAGAACCGGAAGAACCGGTAGTGTTGACGGATCTTGATTTTACAAGTTTTGGTCTTGCAGACGGAACTTACACCTTTGTAAGAGGAACATACAACGAAGGCGCTTCTTTGATAGGAACAAAACTCAGTGGTTATATCACATTAAATGAGGATTTGACAAATGCAAGTGCCGGAACATGGTTAGTGCTTGGCGGAACTACAGGATTAGCAAGTTCCGGATGGGATGGTGTTCAAATTCAGTTTGAGCCAGATGGAAAAACAGTTAAATTAAATCAAGGTTCTGTGACAGGAACCAATCCGTATGGATATACATTTAGCGCAGACAGCAACGAAGGACTAACCACATTTGCAGGTGAAAAGTTTAAACTTACTGTATCTTTTGAACCGGCTAATTTAGATGGTGGAACAGAAAAGAATGATATTCTTGTAAAATTGTATATCAACGATAATTTGTGGGTGGCAAATGATACAGGAAATGCAGCGCTTTATGGAGCGGATGGTTCTTACTACATTCTAAATGCAAAGACAGAGAATATGTTAGGGTATTTGGCCGTGCAACAGATGGGTGTTGCAGGACTTTGTTCAGACATTACTTTTGGAGATGTCAGTGTTGTACCTGATCCAGAACCTGATCCGGAGCCGGAACCAGAGCCAGAGCCGGAACCAGAGCCAGAACCGGAAGAACCTGTAGAATTGACAGGACTTACATTTATCGATTTTGAACTTGCAGATAATAGATATACAAGTGTGAGAGGAACCTATAACGAGGGGGCATCTCTTGTAGGAACAGAAGTGAGCGGTTATCTCACATTAAATGAAGATTTGACAAGTGCAAGTGCAGAAACTTATGTGGTACTTGGCGGAACGAATGGGGTAGAAAGCTCCGGTTGGGATGGCGTACAACTTCAGTTTAAACCAGATGGAAAAACGGTAGTGTTAAATCAGGGTTCTGTAACAGATACCAATCCGTATCCATATACCTTCAGTGCGGATAACAATGAAGGCTTGACAACATTTGCGGGTGAGAAGTTTAGACTGACAGTCGCTTTTGAATCGGCCAATTTAGATGGTGGTGCGGAAAAAGACGATGTACTTGTAAAAATGTATATTAATGATACTCTTTGGATTGCAAATGACACAGGAAATGCAGAACTTTATGGAGAAAATGGTTCCTACTATATTCTCAATGCGAAGACTGACAATTTGCAAGGGTATTTCACAATACAAAATATTGGTGTAGAAGGCTTGTGTTCGGACGTCATACTAGAGTCGCTGGACGGCAAAGGGAAAGAAGTGATTGAAAAACCAGCGCTTCATAAAGTGACACTAGGACAATTGGGAATTACCGAGGCACTTTACAAATATAACAACAATGATTTGGTTGTGTCGGGAACATACAAAAGTGGATTTATGAATTCCACATTTTCCACGAAGATTACATTCAGTAAACATAAGGGAAATAGTATCCGTTATGGTGGAAAACCAAGTGCATGGCATGGTGTAAACTTTACCACGCAGGACAATGGAGCCATTCAGATACAGGCAAGTGCGGGAGAATTCCCAGAAGTTTATTATCTGATGCCGGAAGTTGCAGGCACAGCCTTAGTTGGTGAAGAAATAGACCTAAAGATTGAGTTGTTCAAGAACGGCAAGCATGCAAAATTAGGGTTTTATATTAATGGAGAACTATACGACGGTTCTTATTTCCATTTGAGTAATGCAGCGGATGCTTTTGGAAACTATGTAGGTTTCTATGTGGAAAACAAAAAAGGAAGTATCAAAATCGGAATTCCGGAACCGACGCCTATAGTGGATAAAAACTTCAAACAGTTAACATTTGATTCTTATGGTATCAAAAGCGACACCTATAGTTTTGATAAATTAGGATTGGCTGCCAGCGGACATTGTGGTTTGGAAAGTTTAAATAAAGTTGTATTTTCCGATACAGTACAGTTTTCGAAGGATGCAGGAGCACAGCTCCGTATCGGCGGAAAGCCAAGTGCATGGCATGGATTGATTCTTTCCAATACAGAAGATGGTAAGTTGGTCTTAAACGAAGCGGAAGGAAAGATGGCAAATATCTACTTTGATCCAGCAACAGCAGGAACTGCACTGGTTGGAGAAGATGTAAAATTGCAACTGAGCTTCGAATATGTGGATGCTGATGGGGATGGCAAAAAGGATGATGTAAAACTAGGCGTATGGTTTAATGGAAAAGCATACGGGGATCGCTGGTTCTATCTGCAGGACATTGCAGATGTGCTAGGAGGACATCTTGGTATTTATTGTGCAAATAAGGATGCAAGTTTAAAGATTTACACCTATCATAAGCCAATTGAGTATACAATCTGGGGATTTACAAGAAGATGGGCATATGAATTGGGCCTTAGAAAATAAGAGATAAGGGGGACAGTCATATGAAAAAAATATTATCATATTTGTTGGTGCTATGTATGGTTGCCGGCATTGCGTTTAGTAATGTCGGTACCCAAGAAGTGCAGGCAGATGACACGACACAAACAGCAACAACCAAGACAACTACATTACGACCAATTACATTCGCAGATTTTGGGCTAGCTGACAGTACGATAGCTGAGAGATTGACTCCGAAGAGCTATATTTCTAGTGCGGCTGGATCTGGGACTTCATTAATTGAGAGTCAATTTAGTGGTTATATTACGCTAAACAATGAGGGGGATACTATTGCGGCAGCAAACAATCCGTTTTTGGTATTTGGAGGAGATCCATCTCACGCTACGCGTACTTGGGCAGGTATTAAATTGTCATTTGATGCCAATAATATGTATTTGCATACAGATGCAATTTGTAATAATGTGAATAAATTTGTGTTTGCAAAGCCAGCTGGATTAGCTTCCTTTTTTAATAATAAATTTAAACTCACTTTTTCTGTGGAAATGACAAATTTGGATAGTGTGGCAGATACTACAAGTGGAGAACTTAATAATGATGTACTAATTAAACTATACATAAATGATGTTCTGTGTGTTGACAGTAGTACGAAAGGGATTGGAGATCCGGCAAAATATGGTGCCAATGGGAATTGTTATATTTTGAACACGGCAGAAAAATGGTTTGCTGGTGAAGTGAGTGGACGTAATTTTGGTTCAACAGATGGGATTTGTGATTCAGTCACCGTTGAATCCTGCGAATTACCGTATAATAATACAGCTACGTTTGCGGATTATGGTTTGTCGGATCAAACTTTTTCAACGCAAGCCACTTATAGAACGGGTACCTTTGTGGGGTCCATGATATCTACTCAATTGAAAGGACGAATGATGCTAAGCGGTAGCGGAACATATATGCTTAATTATGGTAGTACCGCTACTGTGAAAGAGGGAGATAGAGAATGGTATATTAGTGGATTGCGCATTCAAATCAAATCTTCTGGACAATTTTGGTTTATACCGGGAACCAGGTTGGGAGGTAGTTATCTGAACGAACCAGACGCCTCAGGGGATAATAGTCAATCTTATGCGAGTGGTATGCCGATAGGAAAAGAATTCGACATCAGTTTTAATACCATTCCTTGGGATTGGGATGGTGATGGAGCCGCAACCGATGGAAAGATTGAAATTCGTATTAATGATAAACTTTTGCAGAATCATTATGTGATTATCAAAGATATGTGCTCCGAATCCGTTTCGCTGGTGAATCGATTCTCGATGCTTGCAGCTGGAAACTTCACCACAGGTACTACGGCAATTGCAATTGAATCTGAAGTACAGGATGTCAGTCGGTTGCGTAAAGTGGAGCTGGAGGACTTTGGACTTGCAAATGGTGAGTGCATTAAACAGGTACATAATTCTGTAGGACCAACCACACTCCTTAATACTTTGATGGAAGTGAATCTTAGTGTGGAGGAGTCTACAGCAGGTTCACAGATTCATTATGCGGTACCGCTGGATAAAGGTGGTTGGTATGGAACGAAATTTAATATTTTAAATGCCACCATTACAGTGGCGAATACAGATAATTCTATTATAGGAGGAACAATTGCTGCCTCCGAAGTCGATAGAACAACATTCTTTGGCGATTCATTCAAATTAGGACTTAGCCTCGAAAAGATGGATTTTCACGGAGACGGTAAAAGTGATGATGCTCGTTTGGGCGTATGGATCGATGGCAAGTTACTTCGCAATTATTATTATGTAGACAAAATTGATGAAGTGGGAACAGGAATGTCTGTATTTTCCTACTTAACAGCGGAAGAGGCGTATGCAAATACTGTAAGTATAACGGATGTAAAGGAAGAAAAAAGTCAGTTTGCTAAGCAACTAGGCCTTTCTGATGTCAATGCATCTGGCGCGGCAGCAGGTGTTTATGGATATGGCAGTGGCAATCCGGAAGAAACCCTTATGCATCCGAAGACCACAGCGGAGAAAACGGGAAGTTTAGATGGCGCAATATTTTCTACAAATGTAAGATTTAGTAAAGAAGGCGTGAAATTATTCTATGGTTGTCCGTCAGAAAAGTTGATGGGATGGCACTGTATACGAATCGGTTCTGATGGAAATGCGGCAGAAACTTTTAGCGTGGGTTATGCAGACAAAACTTTGGCAACCCTTCATGCAGGTGTTGCAGGCGTAAAATTATTTGAGAATACCTATAAGTTAAGCATTTCTACAAAATATGTGGATAGCGACGGTGATGATTTGTTTGATGACTTGGAAGTTGGTGTTTGGTTTAATGATGTGTTATATAACAACACCTATTTCTATGTAGATAGCGTAACAAGTGAATTGAACCCAAACATCGCGGTATACTCAGAAAAGTCAAATGGTCATATTGTACTTGGTAATTATACACAGCAAATGGCTACAGAGATTACACATTGTGCAGATGATTATGCTTACTTTGCAGATGGAGTGGCAGTGACGGTTAATGGCAAGGTGCAAGGATCATCTTGGAATACAACAAAACCAGGTGAATATGAAGTCGTTTATACGAATGAAACAACCATGGGAACAAGTACCTTTAAGGAAAATGTACTTGTATACAAGACAAATGATGTTACTGCAGATGGATTTGTTAAGACGGTTGATCTAGTAGCTTTGAAGAAACTGGCAGCAGGGGAAAGAGCCGATACATCCAATGCAGGTAAGAAAGCTGTTGGCTATGTGGAAGGAAGCGAATGGTATTCTGCAACAGTGTTGGATAGTATGCACACACAATTACTTGGAGATATTAATACACTTCAAGCCAAAGCCATGTCTCGCAATATTTTGGGAGAAACAGGTAGCCAAACTCAAAACGGAACAGAGACTCACATTACAGATTTAACTACCACAGAAGAAGGAACTTCTGTAATTAGCATCTCGGATATTGCAGATGAAGCGAGCAGAGTTTATACAACAAATACAGCAGCACTCAGTGGTTGTGGATTGGATTTTGTACTTGATTTTGACACGGACAGAGAGATTAAAGTGTTGCAAATTACGGACACACAGATTATTGACAGTGCACAACAAAGGACGGCGAATCGTTTGTCTGCAAGCTCGGTTATCAAATATGCAACTGATCAGATGAATAATCTGGTTTACAATGAGCTTGATGCATTGATTGCAAAGGAAAAGCCGGACTTAATCTTAATGACCGGAGATAATGTATACGGCGAATTTGATGATGACGGAACAGCTTTACAGAAATTGGTTGAGAAGATGGATTCATATAAGATTCTATGGGCTCCTATTTTCGGAAATCATGACAATGAAACTGCATTGGGCGTGAGTTGGCAGTGCCAGCAGTTTATGGAATCCGATTACTGTGTTTTTAATCGCAGAAATGAGATTGGCGGTAATGGTAATTATTCGATTGGTATTGCGGTGCAAGGCAAGATTCAGAGAACCATTTTCATGATGGATACGAATGGATGTGCAAATATTTCCGGAGTGGCAAATCAAGAAGATAAAGATGCAATTACTACAAAATTTATCTTCCATGATGAGCAGATTAACTGGTATCGCTCTACAGCGGCAAAAGTAAATGCCTATATGGGTGCAGAAGTGCCATCCTTCTTATGTGTGCATGTGCCACTTGCAGAAGTGACGACGGCGCTTGTTAATGCTGGATATCAGGCGAAAGCAGATACCGAAAGTGTCAGTCACAATTATGAAACCAATCTCGGGTTTAAACAAGCAAGAACAGTTGGTTCGTCTGCAATGTCAGAATTTATTTTGCCATATTTAAAAGCAGCAGGAACAGACGGTACGTTCTTCGGACACCAACATGTAAATTCCATCAGTGTGGAATGGGAAGGTATTCGTTTTACATATGGATTGAAGACAGGGCGATATGATGAAAGCCCAAAACAAACTGGAGGTACAGTCATAACATTGAATGGAAATGAATTTGATGTCAACCATTCGATTATTACTAACTTAGAATAAAACAATGAAAGCTACCAGAGCATTGTCTCTGGTAGTTTTTTTGTTGGAGCTTTGGGAAAGATTGTTGACGCTTTTTGTGCCATATGTTATCTTATTCAAACAAGCAGTAATTCTATATTCTAAATCCCAAGCTTTATCAAAAATCAAATTTCAAATCTATAAGATTTCCTGCTTGAAACACTCTTATAAATCAATTTACAAACAGTGAAATGGTAAAAGATTACGGTAAAGAAGTCTATTTATATAAAAATGATTGACACCACATATGACACCGTAATATAATGATGAAAGGAGAATAATTAATGTCCAAGTGGGATAAATTATTATGGCGAATTAGCACATTGTCTGCAGATTTACGCTTTGATGAATTGAGAAAAGTATTGGAGTCATATGGCTACATAATGAATTCACCGAAAAGTGGCAGTAGCCATTGTACATTTAGAAAACCAGGTTGTAGGTCTATAACGATTCCTAAACATAATACGATTAAGAAAGTGTATGTAGAAATGGTCAAAAATATTGTTGAAAGCGAGGAAAAAGAGGTTGAAGACAGTTGAATATTATATGAGTTTGCCTTATAAGATGGAAATCATCCCAGATAATGAAGAGGGAGGATTTGTTGCAATATTTCCGGATTTGCCGGGATGTATTACCATCGGGGAAACAATGGAAGAAGTCATTCAAAATATTATCGATGCAAAACGCGCATGGATAGAAGCGGAGTTGCAGTCGGGGAATGCCATACCTGAACCAGAGGAGTTGAAAAAATATTCCGGACAATTCAAACTTCGCCTTCCAAAAACTTTGCACCGACAATTGGCAGAACAGTCAAAAGCAGAAGGGGTTAGCATGAACCAATACTGCGTATATTTACTATCTATGAATGATGCATTGAAAAGGGAATAAAAAATATGAACATAATACCAACACCAAAAGTGATAAAAAAAGAACAAAAAGATGCGCTTAAGACCTATGCACCATCTATGAAACAAAATCCAGAGTTTTCTGCCGCACAGGAGGCTTTTGTGGCTTATGCAGACCGATTATATGGCATAAAGGTTGCCATAAAAGAGGAAGGTCATATTCAAGTTGTGCGGGACGAGAAAATGACATTTGAGGAATATAGAATAGAAGTGAGCGAGGATACTATCGTTATTTATGCCAAAGATTCAGTGGGTATCAATCATGGATTTGCCACGTTGCTACAGGCTATGCAGGAAGAAGATGGCAACATCATACTTTCGGAAATGGTAATCGAGGATAAACCGGATTGTAGCTATCGCGGCATGATGGTAGACCTTGCGAGAAATTGGCATCCATTTTCTTATCTTTTGTCCTATGTGGATATGTGTTATTTCTATAAAGTAGCAGTGTTACAGCTGCATTTTACAGATGACCAGAGTTATACACTGCCAAGTGATATATATCCGGCACTGTCTACAAAAGAACGTTTTTATACGAAAGACCAGATAAAAGAACTTGTAGAATACGCCAACGCCAGAGGGGTAGAAGTTTCGCCGGAAATTGATGTGCCGGGGCATTGCAAGAGTTTTGGGGAAGCCTATGGAGAAATATTTGGCACTATGGGTATCATATGTCAGCATGCAGATTCCATGGAGGCTATGAGAAATCTTTTTCGAGAACTTTGTGATATGTTTCCGTATTCCAAATATGTACATATAGGTGGCGATGAGGCCTATGCCATGGCAGAATGGACAAGATGTCCAAAGTGTGGAGAATATGCGAAAAGTGTGGGAATTGATTCTGATATGGAAGATAAGAATATGCTTGCAGAACAGATGTATGCACATTTTATATCGGAAATGGCAGAGGTGTGCTTCCAAAAAGGAAAACAGCCGATTGTATGGGAAGGTTTTGCAAAATCTGTAAATGATAAGATTTCAAAGGATATTCTCGTAATGTCCTGGGAAAATTATTATCAGCTTACTTCGGAATTGTTGGATGAAGGGTTTAAGGTTATCAACTGTTCTTGGAATCCGATGTATGTGGTAGCACCACTTACGATGTGGACACCGGAAGAAGTCTACGATTGGTCTATTTATAAGTGGAAAGCTGTGCATAGAGAGTCCCCAATTATAGAGACGGGATATGAGACTGAGCCAAATGAGCAGATTATAGGTGGACAGCTCCTTGCTTGGGGAGATCATATACCGACACACAGTCCGAGCATTGCAGAAGGAGTGCGTGGAGAACGCATCAATCTGTTGGAGAGACTTCCGATGTTGGCGCAAAATACGTGGAATGTGGAAAAGGTGACGGATTACGAAAACTTTGCAAAGAAGGCGGAAGTGTTACATAAGAAAATGGAGAAGACATTTGGTTAAAAAGAGATTAAAAGCGGGAGAATTAAGATGGATAAATTCGTTTTAAAATCAGAATATAAGCCAACCGGCGACCAACCGCAAGCTATTGAAGCCATTGTGAAAGGCTTTGAAGAGGGCAATCAGTGCCAGACGCTTCTTGGTGTTACGGGTTCCGGCAAGACATTTACCATGGCCAACGTGATTGAAAAACTGAATAGACCAACCTTAGTCATTGCACATAATAAGACCTTGGCTGCACAGTTATACGGGGAGTTTAAAGAGTTCTTTCCGGAGAATGCAGTGGAGTATTTTGTATCTTATTATGACTATTATCAACCGGAGGCTTATGTACCGTCTTCGGATACTTATATTGCAAAAGATTCTTCCATCAATGATGAGATTGATAAACTACGTCACTCAGCTACGGCGGCCCTTTCCGAGCGCCGAGATGTGATTATTGTTGCGAGTGTGTCCTGTATTTACGGACTTGGTTCACCGATTGATTATAAGGAGATGGTGATATCTCTACGTCCGGGTATGATAAAGGATAGGGATGAAGTGATTCGCAAGCTGATTGACATTCAGTATGATAGAAATGACATGGATTTTAGACGCGGAACTTTTCGTGTGAGAGGAGATGTGCTTGAGATATTCCCTGCCTACTCTGAAAAGTACGCATATCGCATTGAATTTTTTGGAGACGAAGTGGACAGAATTACAGAGATTGACTTGTTGACGGGAGAGATTAAGAATGTGTTGGAGCACGTGGCTATTTTCCCGGCATCCCATTATGTAGTATCAAAAGATTCTATGGACAGGGCGACGAAGGCGATTGAAGAAGAACTGGAAGAGAGAGTGCGCTATTTTAAGAGCGAAGATAAATTGTTGGAAGCACAGCGTATCGCTGAGCGGACGAATTTTGATATTGAGATGATGAGAGAAACCGGTTTTTGCTCCGGTATAGAAAATTACTCCAGACATTTGACGGGCTTACAGCCGGGACAGCCACCACATACGCTGATTGATTATTTTCCGGATGATTTTCTGATTATGATTGATGAGTCCCATATGACGATTCCACAGTTGGGCGCCATGTATTCCGGGGACCAGTCAAGAAAATCCACGTTGGTGGATTATGGATTTCGTTTGCCGTCGGCAAAGGATAACAGGCCGTTAAACTTTGGAGAGTTTGAAGGAAAAGTTAATCAGATGCTTTTTGTATCTGCCACACCTGGAAAATACGAAGAACAAAATGAACTTCTTAGGACAGAACAGATTATCAGACCAACTGGTCTTTTAGACCCGATAGTAGAGGTAAGACCGGTAGATGGTCAGATTGACGACTTGACGGCAGAAGTAGATAAAGAAGTAAAGGCAGGACACAAAGTCCTTATAACCACTCTCACCAAACGTATGGCGGAAGATTTGACGGACTATATGCGGGAACTTGGCATTCGTGTACGTTACCTGCACTCGGATATTGACACCCTAGAACGTACGGAACTCATTCGAGATATGCGTCTTGATGTGTTTGATGTATTGGTGGGAATTAATCTTTTGAGAGAAGGACTTGACATACCGGAGATTACCCTCATTGCAATCTTGGATGCGGATAAAGAAGGGTTCCTTCGTTCAGAAACATCCCTTATTCAGACCATCGGACGTGCGGCTAGAAATGTGGAGGGGCATGTTATCATGTACGCAGATACCATTACTGACTCTATGCGCCGTGCCATGGAGGAGACGGAGCGTAGAAGAAAGGTGCAAATGCAGTACAATGAGGAACACGGCATCACGCCAAAGAGCATTCAAAAATCGGTGCGTGATTTGATCAGTATCTCCAAGAAAGTTGCCCAGGAAGAACTGGTAATGGAAAAAGATCCGGAATCCATGAGCAAGGCGGAATTGGAAAAATTGATTCAGAAGATAGAAAAACAGATGAAGAAAGCGGCGGCAGAACTGAACTTTGAGTTGGCAGCTCAGCTTCGTGATAAACAGATAGAATTAAAGAGGTATCATAATGGATTACATTAAAATCAGAGGAGCTAATGAGCATAATTTAAAAAATATAGATATCGATATTCCTCGAAACCAGTTGGTGGTTTTGACCGGTCTTAGTGGTTCGGGGAAATCGTCTCTTGCTTTTGATACCATTTATGCAGAAGGACAGAGAAGATATATGGAATCTTTGTCCTCCTATGCAAGACAGTTCCTTGGACAGATGGAAAAACCGAATGTAGAAAGCATTGAAGGGCTTTCACCGGCCATTTCTATTGATCAAAAGTCTACCAATAAAAATCCACGTTCCACTGTGGGGACAGTAACGGAAATATACGATTACCTGCGTTTGTTATATGCGAGAATTGGAATTCCACATTGTCCAAAATGTGGGAAAGAGATTCAAAAACAAACGGTGGACCAGATGGTGGACAAGGTGATGGAATTGCCGGAAGGAAGCAAGATTCAAGTGCTTGCACCTGTGGTAAGAGGGAAGAAGGGCCGTCACGAGAAACTTTTGGAAAGAGCAAAGAAGAATGGCTATGTACGTGTACGTATTGACGGTAATATGTATGAACTTTCGGAAGAAATTACGTTAGATAAGAACATCAAACACAATATTGAAATTGTAGTAGACCGTTTGATTGTAAAACCGGGAATAGAAAAGAGATTGACGGATTCTGTGGAGACAGTCCTTGCTTTGGCAGAGGGGTTGTTGGAAGTGGAAGTGATAGGTGGAGAAGTGTTGAACTTTAGTCAAAGTTTTTCTTGCCCGGATTGCGATATCAGTATCGAAGAAATCGAACCGCGAAGCTTTTCATTTAACAATCCATTTGGTGCATGTCCGGATTGTTTTGGACTTGGGTATAAGATGGAGTTTGATATTGATTTAATGATACCTGATCAGAGCCTTAGCATTGATGAAGGGGCCATAACCGTATTAGGATGGCAATCGTGTGCCGATAAGGGAAGTTTTACAAGAGCAATTTTAGACGCTCTTTGTAAAGAATATAATTTCTCCCTAAGCACTCCTTTTGAGAAATATTCCGATGAAGTGAAGGAAATTTTGATTTATGGAACCAAGGGGAAAGAAGTAAAGGTTCATTATGTGGGACAGCGTGGAGAAGGTGTTTATGGAGTTGCCTTTGAAGGACTCATTAAAAACGTGGAGCGTCGTTATCGGGAAACAGGTTCCGAGATGATGCGTGCCGAGTACGAGAGTTTTATGAGAATTACCCCATGTCCAGAATGTAAAGGACAGAGATTAAAAGAAAGTGCCCTGGCAGTTACAGTAGGAGGAATGAATATCTCCGAGATGACAGCCCTGTCTATTGAAAAGCTACAAGTAGTTTTAGATGAGTTGACACTCACAAAAACCCAGGAATTGATTGGTGGTCAGATTTTAAAAGAGATTAAGGCGCGCATAGGTTTTCTTGTAAATGTAGGTTTGGATTATTTGACCTTATCCCGTGCAACAGGAAGTCTCTCGGGCGGCGAAGCACAGCGTATACGACTTGCCACACAGATTGGTTCAGGCTTAGTTGGCGTTGCCTATATATTGGATGAGCCGAGTATCGGGTTGCATCAAAGAGACAATGACAGGTTACTTGGAGCATTGAAAAATTTGCGTGATTTGGGAAATACTTTGATTGTGGTAGAACATGATGAAGATACCATGATGGAAGCTGATTATATTGTGGACATTGGGCCGGGTGCAGGTGAACACGGTGGTGAAGTGGTTGCAACGGGAACCGCTAAGGAGATTATGGATTGTCCACAGTCTGTTACCGGTGCATATCTAAGTGGGCGTGAAAAGATTCCGGTTCCAAAAGAGAGAAAAGAGCCAAAAGGTTGGTTGAAGGTCATAGGCGCAGCTGAGAACAATTTGAAAAACATAGATGTGGAGATTCCGCTTGGAGTGATGACTTGTGTAACCGGAGTTTCAGGTTCCGGGAAAAGTTCTCTTGTAAATGAGATTGTTTATAAAACTTTAGCAAAAAAATTAAATCGAGCAAGAACCATACCGGGCAAACATAAGAAGATTGAGGGAGTGGAGAATTTAGACAAGATTATAAATATCGACCAATCCCCAATTGGTCGCACACCTCGCTCAAATCCGGCTACTTATACCGGGGTGTTTGACATGATTCGAGATTTATTTGCGGCAACTCAGGATGCAAAGGAGAGAGGTTACAAAAAAGGTCGATTTAGTTTTAATGTGAAGGGCGGAAGATGTGAGGCATGTTCGGGAGATGGTATCTTAAAAATCGAGATGCACTTTTTGCCGGATGTATATGTTCCGTGTGAAGTGTGTGGTGGAAAGCGCTACAATAGAGAAACACTGGAAGTAAAATACAAAGGAAAAAGTATTTTTGATGTATTAGATATGACGGTGGAAGAAGCACTTACGTTTTTTGAACATGTTCCGAGTATTCGAAGAAAAATACAGACACTGTATGATGTGGGTCTTTCTTATATCAAACTTGGACAACCATCTACGACGCTTTCTGGAGGAGAAGCGCAGCGTATCAAGTTGGCTACAGAGCTTAGCAAGAGAAGTACAGGAAAGACAATTTATATTTTGGATGAACCTACAACCGGTCTTCATTTTGCCGATGTGCACAAATTGACAGAGATTTTAAGAAGGTTATCTGAGGATGGCAATACGGTCTTGGTTATCGAGCATAATTTGGATGTGATTAAGACGGCGGACTATATTATTGATATTGGTCCGGAGGGTGGTGATAGAGGTGGCACCATCATCGCAACTGGTACGCCGGAAGCGATTTCAAAGAATCCAAAATCTCACACAGGGAAATATATTGATTTTATCCTTAAGAAAAATGAAAAATAGCAAAAAACTATTTGCTTTTTGTCAATTTTTTATTATAATAGTGAAGATATATGAATGAATCGGAAACATCAGAATAGATACGAGTTTTGAAAGGAGAATACAGATGTCAGTAGATATCGGAATCGATTTGGGGACGGCCAGTGTCCTTGTGTATGTAAAAGGAAAGGGCGTTGTATTAAAAGAACCATCAGTAGTTGCATTTGATAGAGACACGAATGCGATTAAAGCGATTGGGGAAGAAGCAAGATTAATGCTTGGAAGAACACCGGGGAATATCATTGCGGTAAGACCATTAAGACAAGGTGTTATCTCAGATTATACAGTGACAGAAAAGATGATTAAGTACTTCGTACAAAAGGCAATGGGTAAGAGAACCTTGAAAAAACCACGCATCAGTGTGTGTGTGCCTAGTGGTGTGACGGAAGTAGAAAAGAAAGCGGTAAAAGAAGCTACGTATGCAGCAGGTGCGAGAGACGTGTATTTGATTGAAGAACCGGTTGCTGCAGCGATTGGAGCAGGCATCGATATTGCAAAACCATGCGGAAATATGATCGTAGATATCGGTGGTGGTACATCAGATATTGCAGTTATTTCTCTTGGTGGAACAGTAGTAAATACATCGATTAAGATTGCCGGAGATGATTTTGATGAGGCAATTGTTCGCTTTATGCGTAAAAAACATAATCTTCTTATCGGTGAGCGTACAGCGGAGGATATTAAGATTAAGATTGGAACTACTTATCCGCTTGTGGAAGACGAGACGATGGAAGTTCGCGGACGTAACTTGGTGACAGGCCTTCCAAAGACTGTGACAGTAACTTCTTCAGAAACAGAAGAAGCACTTCGTGAAACTACAGGACAGATTGTAGAAGCTGTTATCGCAGTATTAGAGAGAACTCCACCGGAATTATCAGCTGATATTCTGGACAGAGGTATTGTTCTTACAGGTGGTGGTGCATTGCTTCGTGGTTTGGAAGAACTCATTGAAGAAAAAACAGGAATTAATACAATGACAGCGGAAGATCCGATGAAAGTAGTTGCTATCGGAACCGGTCAATATGTAGAGTTTATGAGTGATAGAAGAGAAAAATAATATAAAGGCTGTCTCGTTTTTGAGACAGCCTTTTGTGTGGTAAGATATGATAATAGATACAAGATGGAGGAAAGGAAATGGAAGTAATAAAAGGGTACGTAGATCACATTGTGTTTCGAAACGATGACAATGGGTATACCGTTTTTCAATTGACAAATGAAGATGGCGAATTGACATGCGTAGGGACCTTTCCGTACATCGGTGAAGGAGAGATGTTGGAACTGACTGGCGAATATGTACACCACAACGTATATGGCTTGCAGCTACAGGTGTCTTCTTATGAGGAGATAGAACCAGAGGATTTGCTTTCCATTGAACGGTATTTGGGCTCGGGAGCTATCAAAGGCGTGGGCGCTGTTCTTGCGACGAAAATTGTAAGAAAGTTTAAAGGCGAAACCTTCCGCATTATTGAAGAAGAACCAGAGAGGTTGGCAGAAATTAAAGGGATTAGTGAGCGAAAAGCAAGAGAGATTGCGATTCAGGTAGAAGAAAAGAAAGATATGCGAAAGGCCATGATTTACTTGCAGCAATACGGAATTAGCCTGTCTCTTGCAGTGAAAATATACGAACACTATGGACAAAATGTATATCGAGTAATGGAAGAAAATCCATATCAGATAGCAGATCACGTTCCGGGAGTAGGCTTTAAAACAGCAGATGAAATTGCATCTAGAATTGGCATTCATACGAATTCTGATTTTCGTATCCGGAGTGGGATTTTTTATGTGCTTTTGCAGAGTGTGACCGATGGACACATTTATCTTCCAAAGCAGGTTTTGCTTACGAAGGCGACGCAATTGTTAGAAGTGGAGATTGCAGATATCACGCCGTATCTGCTTGATTTGGCAATGGAAAAAAAGGTTGTACTGAAAGAGGAGGAGGCAGAAGATGACAGAGTCTATGCTTCCCAGTACTACTATATGGAACTTCGCACGGCGAAGATGTTACATGACCTCAATTTAACCAGTGCGCCGCAAGAAGAAAAGCTAGAGAAGAAGATTGGTGAGATAGAACGGGAAACGGAGATTTCTCTTGATGAGATGCAAAAAACAGCGGTAAAGACAGCTGCTGCAAATGGTATTACCATTTTGACCGGAGGGCCTGGGACAGGAAAAACGACGACTATCCATGCGATGATAGCTTTTTTTGAGCGTGAGGGGCTTAGTATAGCCTTGGCTGCGCCGACAGGAAGGGCGGCAAAACGAATGACGGAGGCCACAGGATATGAGGCAAAAACCATACATCGACTTTTGGAACTTTCTTATATGCCGGAGGAAACGGACGGGAAAATGCATTTTGGGCGAAATGAAGAAAATCCGCTGGATATAGACGTGTTGATTATTGATGAGATGTCTATGGTGGATTTGCAATTAATGCACACGTTGCTACATGCCATTGTCCCGGGAACCAGACTGATTTTGGTGGGGGATAAAGATCAACTTCCATCGGTGGGAGCAGGCAGTGTCTTAAAGGATTTGATTGAATCGAAGGCGTTTTCGGTCATAACCCTGACAAAAATTTTTAGACAGGCACAGCAAAGTGACATTGTATTAAATGCCCACAAGATTAATCAGGGGAAATGTTTGGAGTTAGATAATAAGAGCAAAGACTTTTTCTTTTTGAAACGTGATGATTCTAATATCATTATGCGCGTCATACTTGCGCTTGTTCAAGAAAAACTACCGAAATATGTGGGAGCAGAAAGCTTTGATATCCAGGTGCTTGCACCTATGAGAAAAGGCGCGTTGGGCGTAGAACGGCTAAACGTGATTTTACAACAATATTTAAACCCACCGGACAAGAAAAAGGCAGAAAAAGAGTATGGTGATGGTCTGTTTCGTGTGGGAGATAAAGTCATGCAGATAAAGAATAATTATCAATTGGAATGGGAGATTGCTACGAAATACGGTCTGGTCGTAGATAAAGGCGTGGGCGTATTTAACGGGGATATGGGACGCGTTGTGGAAATCGACCATTATAGTGAGATAGTGGAAGTAGAGTATGAAGAAAAGAAACGGGTGAAATATCCATTTTCGTCATTAGACGAGCTGGAATTGGCATATGCTGTCACTGTACACAAGTCACAGGGAAGTGAGTACCCTGCGGTTGTGATTCCGCTTTTGCAAGGACCAAAGCAATTGTATCATCGCAATCTGATTTACACGGCGGTTACGAGAGCGAAAAAATGTGTAACCATTGTGGGGGATGATATAGCCTTGCAGGAGATGATTCTTAATGAAAACAGCCAGAGACGGTATACCAGTTTGAAAGAGCGTATTTGCGAGATGATGTAAAGAGTCCATGATGTAGATGAGAAGAATAGGAACTGCAATTCTAAATCTTTTATATCCCAAAAGATGTTGTTTTTGTGGGAAGGTTAGTAGGGAAGCACTCTGTGAAACATGTAGGGAAAAGGTTGTTTTTGTGGAGGAGCCAAGGTGTAAGAAGTGCGGGAAACCAATTCGGTTTCAAGAAGATGAGTACTGCCATGATTGTCGTAGGCAAGTGTTTGCTTATGAGCAAGGGAAGAGTGTATGGTTACATAAGGAACCTGTAAGTACATCTGTTTATCAATTCAAGTATCACAACAAAAGATGGTTTGCCGCCTATTATGCACAGGAGCTTTATCGTTTGTATGGGGATTGGATGGAAAGGTGCAAGATAGATGTCATCATTCCGGTCCCGCTGCACAAGAAGCGAAGAAGGAGAAGAGGATATAATCAGGCAGAGGTTTTGGCAAAAGAGTTGTCGAGAAGATGCAACATTTCGGTTGACAAAAAAGCAGTTATAAGGGTAGGAGAAACCACACCGCAAAAGGTGCTAGGTAGGAGTGGTCGAAAAAGAAATTTAAAAGATGCATTTCTTGTCACAAAACATTGGAAAAAGCAAAAAAATGTACTGATTGTGGACGATATTTATACGACAGGTAGCACAATTGATGCCCTTGCAGGCAAATTAAGGGAGAAAGGTGCTGAAAAAGTATGGTTTTTGACTATAAGTATTGGACAAGGTTTCTAAATATATGTTATACTGAAAATGATGTTTAAATGACAGAAAACGAGTACAGAGGTGGCGTTTATGTTAGATGAAAGACGAGTAAGACGCATGACAAGGCTTGCATCTTATGAGACAAAAGAAGGAAAAGAAGATATTGAAATCAGTATGTACTTTAAAAAAGATTATATTGGACTTAATCATATCAAATCTTTGTTGTGGATTACAATCGGTTATGGCTTGATTGTGGCACTGGTGGGGATCACATTTTTGGAAGTACTCATGGAGAATTTTAGTATCGGAAAATTGATAGTAATTGTGTCAATTGTTCTAGTTTTGTATATTGCCTTTATGATTTTGTATAGCATTTGGACGAAGAAATTTTATCGCAGAAAACATGATGAGGCAAGAGAAAGGGTAAAGAGATATTGCCATAATTTATTGATGTTGGAAAAGTTGTACGAAAAGGAGAACTTGTAATGAATGGATTGGTAGAAAAAAGAGAAAATATTCAGCGGTTCTATACAAAGTATTCTAGTTATATTGATAAAGCAGTACGCTTTGTTGTGGCTTTTTGTGTTTTTATGTTTATCCATACCAATATCGGGTTTTTGAAAGTGACGGCAAATCCGTTTGTCGCAATTGCACTATCGGTGATTTGTGCATTCCTTTCTATGAATATTACAGTTGTTATGGTGTGCATTTATACGTTGGTTCAATTGTATGTTTTAGCGCCAGGGATAGCCGCAGTAGTGGCAGTGGTATTCTTGGTTATGTTTATTTTTTGTTTTCGTTTTGACCCGAAGAAGTCTATATTACTTCTTTTGATGCCAATTGCGTTTATGCTCAAAATACCAATGCTGGTGCCGATTGCCTGCGGTTTATTATATACACCGACCTGTCTTTTGGCTATGAGTTTTGGAGTGATATTTTACTACATCATATCCTATGTAGAGTCTTACACTGCGATTTTGGAAAATGCCACAGAATTAGGAATCATGGGACAGCTTACTACATATGCAGGGCAGCTTTTGGGCAATAAAGAGATGTGGTTTATGTTGCTTTCCTTTGCAGTGTGCTTGTTGGTTGTATATAACATTCGTAAGACGTCCGGTGACAATGCATGGAAAATAGCAGTTATTACCGGTTCCATTGTGAATATGATTGTATTATTGTTTATCAGTATCGATGCAAATGTAAATTTGTCACCGGTATGGGTGATTATAGGAACAGTGATTTCCGCGTTGTTGGCATTTTTGATTGAGTTTTTTGCATTCCCAGTGGATTATTCCCGTACGGAATACTTGCAGTTTGAGGATGATGAATATTACTATTACGTAAAAGCAGTGCCGAAGCTTACGGTGGCTGCACCGAAAAAGACTGTGAAAAAGATTAATGAACGTCAGGAAACACGTTCGCTAAAGCCGGAAGCCGTGAAAGAGACAACAGGAAGTATTTCATTTGATGATGCTTTCCCGGATGAATTTGATTTGCAGAAGATTTTAGAAGAAGAATTGAACAAATAGTAGTGAAGAATAAAGAGTGGAGGTGACAGAATGGGCCAGAAAATAAGGGAAATTACTCGTATGTTAATGGGCGAGTGGTATTTGCCGGATATACAGATTACAGATATTTTGGAGATTATTATTATTGCCATATTGGCGTATCACATTATTATTTGGATAAAAAATACAAAGGCATGGATGCTCTTAAAGGGTATCTTGGTACTAGCTGTGTTCATTCTGATTGCGGCACTTTTTAATATGAATACAATTTTATGGATTGCTAAAAATTCCATTAGCGTACTTGCTACGGTTGCAGTCGTTGTATTTCAGCCGGAGCTTAGAAGAGCCCTTGAAAAATTGGGACAAAAGGATTTGCTTAGCATAGTTGTTCCATTTGATAGAAGTGGAGAGAATGCCCGTTTTCAGGAAACTACTATTGAAGGAATTGTAAAAGCATGTTATGAGATGAGCAGAGAAAAGACAGGGGCACTCATCGTTGTAGAACGTGAAATTATGCTGACAGAATATCAAAGTACAGGTATTCACCTTGATTGTGTTGTGTCAAGCCAGGTTTTGATTAATATATTTGAACATAATACTCCATTACATGATGGTGCAGTCATTATAAGAGGTGACCGCATCGTCTCTGCGACTTGTTATTTGCCGTTATCAGACAACATAGATATCAGTAAAGATTTGGGAACAAGACATCGTGCAGCCATAGGTATGAGCGAAGTGAGCGATGCGTTGGTAATTGTCGTTTCAGAGGAGACAGGAAATGTGTCCTATGCATTGGGAGGAAAGATAACAAGAAAGATAACGCCGGAAGTGTTGCGCGAGCAGCTACTTTCTGTTCAAAATAAGTCAGAGGAAACCAAGAAGTTCATATTCAAGAAAGGAAGACGCAAAGATGAAGGACAGATGGAAAAATAATATTGGTCTGAAAATTGTGGCTGTCCTTTTTGCGGTTTTCTTATGGTGGATAGTTGCAAACGTGGATGATCCGGTAGTTACCAAAAAGTACCGTGCATCAGTGACCGTTACGCACCCGGAAGTAATTACAAATATCGGGAAGAGTTATCATATTGTAGATGATACACAGAATGTAATGATTACCATTAAGGCGAGACGTTCCATTGCAGAGCAAATTCGTGTTTCTGATATTCAGGCTACGGCAGATTTTCGCGAGATGCAGGATTCTTCCATTCCGGTTCGAATTGTGATTAACGGATATGAAGGTTTATATGTGGAGGCAAGTGCAAATCCACAAAATATCCAAGTGATAACAGAAGATACGCAGAAAAAGACTTTCCCGATTGTGCCGGTTACGACAGGCAATGTTAGAGAAGGTTATGTACTTGGGGAGATAACAGCAAAACCACAGTCTATCGATATCAGCGGACCAAAGTCATTAATTGGGCGCATTCATAAAGTTGTGGCAAAAGTTGATGTTTCAGAACTTTCAGAAAGTACAGATATAAAGGCACAGGTCATTTATTATGATTCTGCAGAAAACATTATTGACCAAAGTCAGTTGTCAAGCAACTGTGATAAAAAAGGTGTTAGCGTCCAAGTTGAGCTTTTGGATACAAAAGAGCTTTCGGTGGAATTTGACACCAGTGAGATAGAGATGGCTTCAGGTTACATTTTCAAAGGAATTACGATTGAACCGGAGCGGATTACGGTGTATGGTGCACCAGATGTATTGAAAGGGCTTCGTACGCTCGAGATTGGCGGGGAAGCATTAAAGCAGAAAAAACTCAAGAAGAACAAAGAAGTGGTAGTTGATATTACGCCATACCTTCCGGAAGGTGTGCAATTAGCAGATGAAAACAGCAGTAGTATTGTTGTGAATATTTCTGTGGAAAAGAGTGGAACGAAGACGCTTTTATTGCCGGTGCGTTCTGTGCAGGTGAATAATGCGCCTGAGAATCTGTTGCTCACATATGGGCCTGAGCAGGAAGTAGAACTGCGTTTCCAAGGGTCCGCGGAAAACTTAGAGAAACTTACATTGGAAAATGTTATTACAGCAATTGATTTGGCTACATATAAAGAAGCGGGTAGCTATGATGTTGCAATACAGATTATCGATTGTCCTGATGGGTGCACCTATACAGGAGGAGCTTCTGTGGAGATTATCTTGAGTGAGCAGCAAGAAGAAGCAGTGAATGGAGAGTAAGATGGTAAAACAAAAAGTGGTTTTAAAGAATTTGACAGGGCTAGATTTACGTCCAGTGGGAATTCTTTGTGATGCGGCAGTTCAGTTTCAAAGCAAGATTAGTATTTATTTCGAGAATGGAAGTACCAATGCAAAGAGTATTTTAGGAGTACTTGGTTCCGGTATAAAAAATGGTGATGAGATTGAATTGGTCTGTGAGGGCAGTGATGAAGAAGAAGCGTTGAAAGGAATGCTTAAAATCATAGAAGAAGGCTTGGGTGAATAACATGTTGAATTTTGAGAAATATAGAAGAGTTCCAGTTATGGATTATAAGGAAAGACAGTGGCCGAACAAGCAAATAGAAAAGGCACCGATTTGGTGTAGCGTAGATTTGCGAGATGGAAATCAAGCATTGATTGAGCCGATGGTAGTGGAAGAAAAAATTGAAATGTTTAATCTTCTCGTAAAATTAGGCTTCCGTGAAATTGAAGTGGGATTTCCGTCTGCCTCTCAGATTGAATTTGATTTTTTGCGTGAATTAGTAAATAGAAAATTAATTCCGGATGATGTGAAAATTCAGGTGTTAGTGCAGTGTAGAGAGCATTTGATTGACCGTACTTTTGAAGCGTTGGAAGGCGTGAAAAAGGCAGTTGTACATATCTATAACTCTACATCTACCTTGCAAAGAGATGTGGTATTCCATAAGAGCAAAGAGGAGATTAAAGAGATTGCCATAGCAGGTACTAAGATGGTAAAAGAGCGTGTGGCGCAGTTCCCGGGAGAAGTTACGCTAGAGTATTCTCCAGAAAGTTTCACAGGAACGGAACTCGATTATGCGTTGGAAGTGTGTGAAGCTGTGCAGGAAGTATGGCAACCTACAAAGGAACATCCGATGATTATTAACCTTCCGGCAACAGTGGAAATGACGACACCAAATGTCTATGCGGATCAAATCGAGTGGATGCATACGCATTTTAAAGACAGAGAGTCCATTATTTTAAGTATTCACCCACACAACGACAGAGGAACCGGAGTTGCTGCGACAGAGCTTGCACTCTTGGCAGGAGCTGACCGTGTGGAAGGAACGTTGTTTGGAAATGGGGAAAGAACCGGTAACTTAGATGTTTTGACAGTGGCATATAATATGTTCTCGCAGGGCATTAATCCGGAGCTGGATTTAACCAATATTGTGGAAATTCAGGAAGTATATGAAAGATGTTGCAAGATGGAAGTTCCGATGAGACATCCATATGCAGGAAAGTTAGTATTCACTGCATTTTCCGGTTCCCATCAGGATGCTATTAACAAAGGTGTAAAAGCTATGCGTGAACGTCATCAGGATTGGTGGGAGGTACCATATCTTCCAATTGACCCGTCAGACGTAGGACGTGAATATGAGCCGATTGTCAGAATTAACAGTCAGTCAGGAAAAGGTGGCGTGGCATTTATTATGGATAGCGAGTTTGGCTTCAAACTTCCAAAAGCGATGCATAAAGAATTTGCTGATGTCATTCAGGCGATTGCTGAGCGCCAGGGAGAAGTTGCCCCGGCGACCATTTTGCAAGAGTTTGAAAAAGAATATTTGACCTTACGTACGCCGTATGAATTCATACGAGCAAAGGCGGAAGATGCGGGAGAAAAAGATACGAAAGTAGAATTATCTTTTGCTCACGAGGGTAAAGATATGGTTGTACATGCAATTGGAAATGGTCCGTTGGACGCAGTAAGAATTGCAGTAGAAGAAGCAACAAATGTAAATGTGAAGATTTTGGATTATACGCAGCACTCCTTGGGAGAAGGCTCCAACGCAAAAGCAGCAGCTTATATCTGTATGGAAGATAAGAATACAGGGAAAGAAACTTATGGCGTGGGAGTAAGTTCGAACATCACAAGAGCCGGAATTCGAGCATTTTTCAGTGCATTGAACAGATTGTGTAGATAAGATAGGAGGAAGTACATTATGGCAAAAGCAACACTTGTAATCATGGCGGCAGGTATTGGGAGTCGTTTTGGAGGCGGTATCAAGCAGTTAGAACCAGTGGGACCAAATGGTGAGATTATCATGGATTATTCTATTTATGATGCTATGGAAGCTGGGTTTGATAAAGTAGTCTTTGTAATCCGAAAAGATTTGGAAAAAGATTTTAAGGAAGTTATCGGAGAACGAATTGAAAAGGTTGTAGAGGTGGCATATGCCTACCAGGAAATTTCAGATATTCCAAGCCCATACGATACCTTGTATGGACAGAGAACAAAACCGTGGGGAACAGGACAGGCTATTCTCTGTTGTAAGGATGTAGTGAAAGAGCCATTCTTGGTGATTAACGCAGATGATTATTATGGAAAGCAGGCCTATGTCGAAGCATTCAAATATTTGCAGGAACAAGGAAAAAATGAAGACAAATGCCCAATCGGAATGGTAGGTTTTGTGCTAGAAAATACCTTGAGCGAAAACGGCGCGGTAACCAGAGGTATCTGCAAAGTGGATGATCATCATATGCTGACAGATATCGTGGAGACAAAAGGCATTGAGAAAACAGAAAATGGCGCTATTGTGCGTACAGAAGAAGAAATCGTGGAAATCGATGTAAAATCACCGGTTTCTATGAATATGTGGGCACTTGGTACAGAGTTTTTTGAAATATTAGAATCTGGATTTTGTAGTTTTCTAGAAAATGTTGGAGATAATAGTATGAAAGCAGAATATTTGCTTCCAACAATCGTAGGAGACTTGTTGCATGATGGAAAGGCAGAAGTGAAAGTGCTTCAGTCACACGACAAGTGGTTCGGCGTTACATACAAAGAAGATAAAGAGTCAGTAGTAGCATCTATCAGAGCATTGGTAGATGAGGGAGTATATCCGGGAAAATTGTTTTAACGGATATTGATATGGGGTAGATAGATGAAAAAGCATTTACACAAGTTTGAAACGACATTATGGCTTGCAATAAAAGTAATTTTATATGTTTCTCTAATGCTCATTTTTATGTTGATTTTGGGAAAAAACAGCATCGGTCTTACAAGACTTTCCAGAACATTTGGTATTACCTTATCCACGTTTGTTATTGTGGGGTTATTATTCTTGTCTGTGTATGGGAAATACGATGTAGGACGAAGAAAGAGTAAACCGATTATTTATTCTTTGGCATTGGCTGTTTTGTGTACGGATGTCATTACGTATTTGCAGTTGATGATCATGAGAGTTAACACCAGTGTGCGTACGTTTCGCTTTGAGAATGTGGGACTTTTGGTTATGGCGTATGTGGCACAGATGATTTTTATCGTTGTTTTCGCATATGGAGGCAATTGGTTGTTTTTTAAGATTCATGAGCCGGAGAAATGTTGCGTCATAACTAGCTCGCAAAAGAGTTTGGATGAGATTGCATATGCAATTCGAAAATTTAAAAAACAATACAACATTCAGGAAATCTTGGATTATCGAAGAAGCGATTTGAAGGAATATATCAAACACGCTGATACAGTATTTGCTTATGATGTGCCGGTGGAGAGAAGAACAGAAATCCTTCGCATGTGTTATAAATATAAAGTGAATGTATATTATAATCCGGATGTAGAAGACGTAATGGGAATGAATGCGGAAAAATACGTTCTGGATGATCTTTACCTCATCAATAAGAATGTAAAAGCAATGACTATGGAACAGAGAATTGTAAAACGATTGATGGACATTTTTATTCCATTGGTTTTGGGAATTCTCACTTCTCCGATATGGCTTATTGCAATGTTGGCTATCAAATTATATGATGGCGGTCCGGTGTTATTTAAACAGGAACGTGCCACCATTAATGGGAAAAAGTTTCAGGTGTACAAGCTTCGTACAATGGAAGTGGATGCAGAGATTCGTTCTGCTACAAAAGATGATGACAGAATCACAAAACCGGGCAAGTTCTTGAGAAAGACAAGAATTGACGAGATACCACAGCTCTTAAATGTGTTAAAGGGGGACATGAGCTTTGTGGGACCAAGACCGGAAATGATGAAAAATGTAATGGAGTATACGAAAGACATCCCGGAATTCAAATATCGCCTTCGTATGAAAGCGGGACTTACCGGGTATGCGCAGATAGCAGGGAAGTATAACACGACTCCGAAAGACAAGCTGATTATGGATATGATGTATATTGAACAGTTTAGCATTTTGAAAGATATTCAGCTTATCTTCCAGACGGTGATTGTGTTGTTGAAGAAAGATAGTACAGAAGGTTTTGGCGGTGCTTCTCATAAGAAATATGTGTTTAAGGAGTTCCGCGATTAGTGGGGAGATTAGATAATGAAAAAAATATATAGAGCAATCATAGCGATATGGATTATCAGCCTGATATTTTCCGTATTTCCAATGTATCCTACAGTGGCAGCGGTAAAGGCAGATATCAAGCACAATCCCAAATTTGATGATGCAATTGTGGAACACGGAATAGATGTGTCCTATCATCAAGGGAAAATTGATTGGAAAAAAGTAAAGGCAGACGGAATTCAGTTTGCCTTTATTCGCGTGGCAAACCGTTTTGCTGAAAGTGGGAAACTTGGTACAGACACAAAAGCATATGAAAATATGCAGGGGGCGAAAGAAGCGGGCATACCATTTGGAGTATATATTTTTTCTCAAGCGATTACGGAAAAAGAAGCGAAAGCAGAGGCAGAGTATATCCTAGAAAAAATAGACGGATATGATGTGGAGCTTCCGGTGGTATTTGATTTTGAATATTATCCAAATGGTCGTCTAGAAAAAGCAAAGTTAACAGATGTGCAGCGAACAAATATCTGTTTGGAGTTTTGTAAATGGATAAAAAATGCAGGATACGAGCCGATGGTTTATGCAAATAAAAGTATGTTAAACGATGACTTGAATGCAGCGGCTATCAGCCAGTTTTATCCGATTTGGTTAGCACATTATACAAAGAAGACGAATTATGAAGGGGAATATCAATATTGGCAGTATACTTCCAGTGGTAAAGTCGATGGCATTTCTGGAAACGTGGATATGAATGTGCGCTATGTGGCAAACGAGAACAAGGTCAATGAACTTGCAGTTAATAGCGTGGATTCTGCGGGGATTCATTTAACATGGGAAAGCGTTACGAATGCGATTTCTTATGAGATTTACAGAAGGACAGAAGATACAGAGTTTGAACTGTATGATACCATAGAAGCCAGTGTTGGAACTGGATATACGGATGCTAAGACAAGTGCAAATGAAAAGTATTTTTACCAGGTTCGCGCAGCATATGTAGAAGAACGTTACAGTGAGCCGTCTAGAGTTGTAACAGCCTATTCTGCGATTACAAAAAAGACGACGGTTTCTAAAGAAAATACTACGCTTGATACGATTTCCTTAAAGTGGAATGCAGTTGATGTGGCAGAGGGCTATGAAGTCTGGAAATATAGTTCTGGGGAAAAGGCATATGTGAAAGAAGCAACTCTCATAGGGAAAAACAGTGTTACTTACACGAATGAGAAGTTGACGGCGGGAACCACATATACCTACAAAGTTCGAGCATATCGAACAGAGGGAAAGAGCATACTATATGGACCGTATTCCAAATCCATAAAAGTAAAGACAGTTTCCAGTGAAAAAGGAAGAGTGATGGCAGAAAGTTTAAATGTGAGAGCTTCTGCTACAACTTCCAGTAAAAAACTGACAACCCTTAAAAAGGATACCGTGTTGACGTTAACGGGGATTAGTGGCGATTGGTATAAAACATCTGTCACAATAAAAGGGAAAAAGAAAACAGCCTATGTCAGCAAGGCCTATGTTGAGATAGTAAAAGTGGCAAAGCCAACCGTGAAGAAAAAATCAGCAAGCTTTGATAAGATTAAATTATCTTGGAGTAAAGTGTCTGGCGCAGACGGGTATGTGGTACAACGATACAATTCTTCGAAAAAAGCATATGAGACACAAAAGACCATTACAAAAGGAAGTACATTATCTTACACAAATGGCAGTTTAAATGCATCTACCACTTATAAATACAGAGTGAGAGCATATAACAAAATTGGTAAGACCAAGGTGTATGGCTCGTATTCCACAACGATTTCTGCAAAAACAAGTGCGGCAAAAAGCGGCAAAATAACGGCCTCAAAAGTCAACTTGCGAAAAGGTACAAGCACAAGGTACGCGGTCGTGAAAACAGTGAAAAAAGGCGCAAAAGTGACAGTGACAGGAAGTAGGGGTAGTTGGTATCGACTCTCTGTTACGGTAAAGGGAAAGAAGAAAACTGCGTATGTTTCCAAAAAATACGTAAAACTATAACTTGAAGAAATCCATCATATGGTGTATGATTGTAGCGAAAACAGAACCATTAAAAAGGGGTAAATTATGAAAGACAGAAGAAAACGAAAAGTTCATCGTGGACGTAGAAAACCGAATCGCTTTGTGACATGGTTTAAAGGACTGAGTAAAAAGAAAAAAATCGCAATATATGTTGGGGGAGCAGTATTGCTATTACTTCTTATAGTAGGAATTTTCGTGATAAGTAAATTCAATAAAATTCAGACGGCAGATTTTGATGAGAATGACATTATCGTCAATGAAGAATTGGATGCTTCGTTGGGAGAGGGGTATACAACTTTCGCTTTGTTTGCCGGTGATTCTAGAACGGGACAGTTGGATAAAGGTGTTCGTTCAGACGGTATCATTATTGTAAGTTTGAATAATGAAACTGGCGAAGTGAAGATGGTATCTGTGTATCGAGATACGCTACTTGACTTGACGGATGGAAAACTTCAAAAATGTAATTCGGCATATAGTTATGGCGGTGCAAAACAAGCAGTCAGTATGCTGAATATGAATTTAGACCTTAACATACAGAAGTTTGTAACAGTTGACTTTACAGCAGTATCTGATGTGATAGATTTACTTGGCGGTATTCAGGTGCAAGTTTCTGATGCGGAAGCAAGAGCGGTCAATAAGTTTGTCGGAGAGACTGCGAGAGTGGCAAAAAAGAAGGCTAACTATTTAAATGGTGGTGGACTTCTTACTTTGGATGGTGTACAGGCAACTACTTACGGACGAATCCGTAAAGGTGTGGGTGACGACTATGCGAGAACAGAGCGCCAAAGACTAATTATTCAAAAGGCGATAGAAAAGGCACTCAAGTCAAACTTAACCACGTTGAATAAAATTGTAGATAAAGTATTGCCGAAGATATATACGAACTTTACTAAAAAGGAAATCTTGTCTTACGGTGCAGGATTGGCAAAATACAAAATCGGTGAGACAAAAGGATTTCCATTTGATAAATCCAGCGGAACTATTTCTGGAAAGGGAAGTTGCGTTATTCCGATTACGTTGGCATCAAATGTGACTAAGCTTCATGAATTCTTGTTTGCAACAACAGATTACAAACCTTCTAGCAAGGTAAATACAATCAGCGGCAATATTCAGTACTTGGTTGGACAGAGAACGCCGGACCCAGAGACAAAGTATGATCCGAATAAATATACGGTAGACGATGTGGAAAAGGAAACGCCAAAGAAGGACGATGAGCCTGAGGAAGATGTAAAAAAACCGACAACTAAGCATACCCATAAATGGTCAACATCTTGGGCGGGAAGTGATACACATCATTGGCATGAATGTACGGTGACAGACTGCGATGTAACGGATAACACATTGAAGAATGGATATGGAGCACACGGTGGCGGACAGGCGACGTGTAGTTCCGGTGCAATCTGTACCACATGCGGCATTGTTTATGGACAAAAAGATGCGAATATTCATGGTAATAATATAGAAATAAGAGACGCAAAGGAACCAACTACAACGGCAGCAGGATATACAGGAGATAAGTATTGTAAAGACTGCGGTGTAAAAGTTGAAATAGGTCACGAAATTCCGGCAACGACTCCGCCAGAAGACAGTGAAGGCGAAGGTCAGAACCCAGGTGGCAATACCGGAGAAGATACGGAAAGCGGAAATAATCCAGGTGGTAATACTGGTGGATCTGGTGAAAGTGGAACCAAAACAGAGTCATAAGAAAACAAAATCGGAGTGAGAGTATCTTACTCCGATTTGACGTTAGAGAGGGGAGAAAAGCAAGTGGCAAAAAATCGAGGAATACGCGACATTAAGGAACGCAAAATAGAGCGAAAAAGGAAAAAGAGAAAAGCAAGAAGAGCAGCTTTTTTGATTTTTGAAATTCTTGTTTTTGTCATTCTTTTAGGCGCTACTTATATGACGCTTAAGTATAACAAAATGCAGTTCCAGGCATTTGCAGATGGGGAGATACAGGTAAACGAAGGCGTGGATACCAAGGGATATACAACATTAGCGTTGTTTGGCGGTGATTCAAGACAGGGTGTGCTGGAGGAAGGAACCCATTCGGATACCATCATTGTAGTGTCTATCAATGATAAAACAAAAGAGGTAAAGATGGTTTCGGTTTATCGTGATACGTTGACACAACAGACGGACGGCAACCTAAAAAAAGCGAACAACGCATATTTTGTAGGTGGTCCGAAAAACGCCGTAAATATGCTAAATAAAAATTTTGATTTAAATATTCAAGGATATGTGACTGTGAATTTTTCGGCATTGGCAGATGTGGTAGACTTGCTCGGTGGTATTGAGGTAGAAGTTTCGGATGCAGAGGCTGTGCAGATGAACAAATATATAAAGGAAACGGCCAAGGTAGTTGGAAAACCGGGCAACCAGATTGCGGCAGGAACTAGTGTGTTAGATGGCGTACAGGCGGTAACCTATTCAAGAATCAGAAAGAATGTAGGTGGCGATTACAAGCGAGTTGACAGGCAAAGAGAAGTACTTGAACAAGTAGCTAAAAAAGCAAAAAAAGCAGGATTTTCTACATTGAATAAGATTATAAATGAAGTATTTCCTAAGATATCAACTAGCTTATCTATGGCGGATTTTGTGAAGATGGCTTCCGGTGCTACAAGATATCATATAGGCGAGTCAAAAGGTTTTCCATTTGAAAAGATAGACGGAAGGACAGCATCCGCAGGTAGTGTTATAGTTCCGTTAGGTGTGGTGGAAAATGTGCAAGAATTACATGCATTTTTGTATGCGAAAGAAAATTATATTGTTTCAGATACAGTAAAAACCATAGCTGGAGCTGTTGAACAAAGCACCGGATATACGAGGGCAGATTATACGCCATAGCACTAGACAATTATGCAAAAAAAGTGTAATATAAATGGGAGATGTCAATTTTTGACAGATAACGAAGAACGAATTTGAAATCGGGAAAAGAGGAAAGAGTATGAAGACAATGAAAAAGATTGTGACATTGATGTTAGCGGTTTGTTTAATCGTACCGTGTATTTCAATTGTTTCACGTGCAGCAAGTGGAAAGATACAGTTTACAGATCCATCCACAAAAACAGGAGAGACAGTGGAAGTCACCTGTGCTGTCAAGTCAGATAATGGTGTGGCAGTAGGAGATGTGAAAGTAAATATTAAATATGACACAACGATGATGGCATTTAAGAGTGGCGATGGAGTTCAGGAAGTATCCATGGGTAATCTTTCTTACTCAGGAAAGGGAGATGCGGCGGCACTTCGTTTTAAGATACAATTTACAGCAGTAAAAGAAGGTACAACAAAACTTGAAGTTTCAGAATACACAGCAGCATTGGCAACAGGTGAGACTTTGCAGTGTACAACTGGTACATCTACAATTACGATTGCAAAAGGAACAGAAGTGGTACAGACACCGGCTCCGGAACCGTCAGCAGATGATGTGGTAGTGACAGTGAATTCCGTAGAATATACATTGTCTTCTGCATTTAAATCCGAAGATATTCCAGAGGGATTTGAAGAGACAACCATTGAGTATGCAGGAGCCAACAGAAAGTTTGCAAAACAAGCAACGACAGGTATGTATCTTGGTTACTTGGTAGATGCTGATGGCAATGGCGATTTTTATGTTTTAAATGTGGAAACAAGTGATTTTACACCGTTTGAACAGATTGAGATTTCTTCGTCAGCCAAGATTGTATTGTTGGCAGATGCATCACAGGTGGTTATGCCGGAAGAATATGCAGAAGTTAGCATTACTGTTAACAATTATGATTTCCCTGCATGGCAACATATGGAAGAAATGTCAAAATACATTTTGTATGCTGTGAACAATAACGGTCAGGCATCTCTTTACCAGTATGATGTGGAAGAAAATACATATCAGAGATTTAAGATGCCGGAAGTGAAAGAGGAAGAAGTGGACAATTCTACAATAGGAAAAATCAAAGCATATGTAGATAGTCATTTTACATACGTGCTTTTGATTGGAGCATTCTTGTTATTGTTCTTCCTTGTTTTAGTCATTGTATTAGGGGTAAAATTAAACAATCGTAATTTAGAATTAGACGATTTGTATGATGAATACGGAATTGATTTGGACGAAGAACCAGTGGCAGTTCGTGAAGAAAAGAAACCGAGTTACAAGGATGACGAGGACGAAGGAATTGAATTAGAAGACTTTGATTACGAAGACGAAGAAGACGTATTGCCAGTGGAAGACGAAGAGGAAGTAGAAGAAGTAGAAGTGAAAGAAACAGAAGACGAAGAACAGGAAATCTCGTTGGACGAACTTGCATACGAAGAAGATGAAGAAGATGATTTCGATTTGAAATTCCAAGAAAAATTGGAAGAATCTTTTGAAGAAGAAAAAAGAAGTACGACGATGAAAAAAGATGACTCTTTCTTTGAAGACTTTGATTTTGATTTAATTGATTTAGATGACTAGTGGAAAAAGCTATCGCTATTTGCGGTAGCTTTTTTGATGCATCTGCAATCTTTCAATGGTTTCTTACGTATCATATGGGCTGAAATCTTGGTTGCGAGTTGTTTTTGACAAATGGAATGACTTCTTGAAAAGCAAGATATTAGAAAACGCAAAAGATGAAGCCAGCATAAGAAAAGGATTTCGGACTACTGCATAGCAATCTGAAATCTTTTTATGCATGGGCTTAAGCACCCCAATATTTGTTTTAGAGCCTAGCTTTTTTGCTTTATGGAAACTCTAAGATGCAAATTTATTTTTTTTGTCAAAAACACAATTTTAACACATTTCTTTGTTAGACTAAAAACATAGTTTACGACAAGAAGGGAGAATATCTTATGGATAACGAATATTACAATCATACAAATTATGAATATAACCCGGAGCAATATCAGCCATCCCAAGGTGGAGGGTCTGAGCAAAGAGAACCAGATTATGGGGAACCGAGAAGACCGAAAAAAGAAAAAAAACATACAGGAAGAAAGTGGCTCTTATGTATTTCTATGGCTATTGTTTTTGGAATTGTTGCAAGTTCTGTATATCAGGTTAGCACATATGTATGGCAAGAAGTGATAGGGCTCAACGCAATAAATTCTATTGTGACAGGAGAAAAGGTGGAATCTTCTTCTGACATAAAGACGAATACGAATGTATCCACTGTTGTATCAGATGTGGCTGATGTGTCTGAGAAAGTGATGCCGTCTGTTGTGTCTATTACAAATATGAGCGTGCAACAAGTACAGGATTGGTTCTTTGGGACTTATGAACAAGAGCAGCAAAGCAGTGGTTCGGGTATCATTATCGGACAGAATAATAATGAGCTATTAATTGTAACCAATAACCATGTAGTAGAAAATAGTAAAACATTAACAGTTACGTTTATTGATGAATCCAGTGTGACAGCACAGATTAAAGGAACCGATTCTAAGATTGATTTGGCGATTATCTCGGTGCCAATGAAAGACATTTCGGCAAAGACAAAAGAAAAGATTAAGGTGGCTACATTAGGTGATTCTGATAATCTTCGAGTAGGGGAACCGACCATTGCAATTGGTAACGCGCTTGGATATGGACAGTCTGTGACAAATGGTATTGTAAGTGCGTTGGGCAGAGAAATCGAAGGCTTTGATACAAAATTAATTCAGACAAATGCAGCCATTAACCCAGGAAATAGCGGTGGCGCACTCTTAAATGCAAACGGAGATGTGATTGGTATCAACACAGTAAAGGTGAGTGCTGATGCGGTAGAAGGCATGGGATATGCTATTCCGATTTCAGATGTAAGTGACATCTTAGATCAGTTAATGAATCGTCAGACAAGAACAAAAGTAGCAGAAGCAAGACGTGGATATCTTGGAATTGAAGGAACAACGGTAGATGCTGATATGTCAGAAGTATACAATGTTCCAGAAGGCGTATTTATCCGAACTGTTATGGAAGGTAGTGCGGCAGAAAAAGCAGGACTTAATAAAGGAACCGTTATTACAAAGGTAGATGGAACAAGTGTTGATTCTATTGAAGAATTAAAAGAAGAATTAGCGTATTATGCAATTGGAGAGACAGTGACGCTGAAAGTGTTAATTCCGCAGGTAGACGGTGAATATCAAGAAAAAGAAGTGAAGGTAACATTGCAGAAGCAATCATAAAGATAAAAGGAATAGAGAGTATGACAGAATATCAAAAAGCAGAGGCGGGACTTTTGTATCAGGCTCATTTAGACCCGGAAGTGGATAAAGGAAGAAGAAAAAGCCAAGAACTAAATTATGATTATAACCAACTTCGTCCGTGCCAATTGGAAGAACGAGACAAGATGATACGAGAAAATTTCGGGAAGGTCGGAAAAAATTGTGTCATAGAACAACCGTTTTACGGTGATTTTTGGGAGAGAATTTCTGTTGGTGACAATTTCTTTGCAAACTATAACTTTGTTGCACTTGCGGGAAATAAAATTGAGATTGGCGACAATGTATGGATTGCACCGGATTGTGGTCTATATGCAGCGGGTCATCCATTTGATGTTAAGATGCGCCTTTCTGGCATGGAATATGGTTGGCCGATTCGCATTGGCAACAATGTATGGATTGGCGGTGGTGTTAAGATAATGGGTGGTGTCAGCATTGGTGATAACACAGTTGTCGCAGCAGGCAGTATCGTAACAAAGAGCCTTCCGGCGAACGTACTTGCAGCGGGAAATCCGTGTAAAGTGATTCGAGAAATCAAACCGGAAGATGACGACAAATACAAAAAAGGTTTCCCTGGATGGGAATAGAAAACGAGCTTTGAAATAGTATAAAAATACTATTTCAAAGCCTTTTTTTATAGAAAAAGAAGAAAAATCATAATATTTTACTATTTTTTTGTAAAAATAGTATGAAAAAGACAAGACAAAAACAAGAAGGAGTGTTATGATGCTCTTAGGAGTAACGGAAAACATTTCTGAAAGGAGAAAAAGAGAATGGGTTACGGTAAAAAAGTATGGATTTTTCCGGATGCAGAATTGCCACCGGTAGGGGAAAATGAGATTCCGGGTCATGAGTCCATCATCATTACGAATACAGGTAAAGAAGATGCACATATTCAGATTACTTTGTTCTATGCAGACAAGCCACCTGTAAAAGATATTTGTGTAACGGTAGGGGCAGAAAGAGTTCGTTGCCTTCGCACAAATGAAGAAAAAGATTTTGGAAAGTATACAGCGAACTTTGAAGAGCAGTATGCAATTATGTTGGAGAGTGACGTTCCAGTAGTAGCACAGTACGGAAGAGCGGAACCAAGAACGGTAGCATTTTACACGACACCAGGATATGCGTGTAATGAATAATAAAAAATAATATTTCAAAGAAAAAGGAGATTAGTATTATGGCAGAACATGGATCAATTCGTATTCCAGATTACGAGTACAAAGAAAGAATTCAAAGAGCAGCAAGATTAATTCAGCAGGAAGGGTTAGATGCATTAATCGTTAACTCAAATGAAGCAGATTATGCAAATGCACGTTATTTCTCAGGCTTTTGGCCACTTTTTGAACGTTGTGGTGTAGCAATCGCAGCAAGTGGAGAAGCAGCACTTATGGCAGGACCGGAAAGTGTACATTTTGCAGCAGATCGTTCTAAGATTGAAAAGATTTTCATCTTAAAAGAATACAGAGAAAGTGCAGACCCTGCATATCCAGAACTTGTACCAGATACATTCCAGGATGTATTTAATGCAATCGGAGTAACAGGAAAGAAACTTCGTATCGGTGTTGCAAGCTATCTTGATACATCTGTTGTTATTATGGAAGGTATCAAAGCTGCATTCCCAGAAGCAGAAATCGTAAGAGCAGATCACATCATGGTAACACTTCGTTCAATTAAGTCAGTGAACGAAATTAACTGTTTGAGAGAAGGATACCGTATTGCAGAACTTGCAACACAGCAAGTTATTAAAGAAATCCAACCAGGTATGACTGAACTTCAGATGGTAGGTGTGGCACAGAGAGTTATTTACGAACATGGAGCAGAATACGAAGGACTTCCAATGTATGTATTCTCTGAAGCATCAACAAGACATGCGATCTCTCGTTCAAGCCATCGTAAGTTTGAAAAAGGCGATATTGTACAGCTTAACCTTTCTGCAAAGATTGATGGTTATTCAGCAGCAATCGGATATCCAATCGTGCTTGGTAAGTTGGAAGGAAAGAGAAGAGACGTTGTAATGTTCGGTTTGGAAGCACACAGATGGTCACAGGCTCAGATTAAAGCTGGTGTTCCTGCTGCACAGATTGCACAAGGCTTCTATGATTACTATGTAGAAAACGGATACAAAGACAACTTCGTATACGGACCACTTCATGGAACAGGTATGATTGAAGTAGAAGCACCATGGTGCGAAACAAGTTCTAACTACTTGTTACAGCCAAATATGACATTCCAGATTGATACATATATTTCAACAGACACATTTGGTGTAAGATGGGAAAAAGGTATCGCTGTTACAGAAGAAGGTTGCGACCTTATCTGTCCAGAAATCGGAACACTTTATGAATTGGAGTTTTAATTATGCAATTAATTGATATGTTCTTCGACGAAGTAGAAGATGCGAAAAAAAGAAAAGTACCTTTTATCATTCCAATCGGAACGATTGAATATCATGCAAAACACGCAAGTTATGGAACTGATACGATGGTGATTAACGGCGTGATGCGTGAACTTGAAAAGACAAAGGAAATGGTAGTTTGTCCACCAATCTGGTATGGAGTGGCAAGTTATGCCGTTGCAGGACCGGAGAGTGGAACCATTCACGTAGATGTGGATGTGTACGAACAGTACATCTATCAGATTTTGAAATCTTTGGTTGCAGGCGGAGTGAAAAACATTTACTGTGTGGCACATCACCAGACAGAAGAAGCGGGTCTTATGCCGATGACAATTGCTTGCCATAAAGCGGCAAAGAAAGTCATTATGGAATACATGGAAGAAACCAGAGGAAAAGGTTGGTGGGGTAGCAATGATTACTCTGACTACTACGAAAACCTTGGTTCGGGCGATGATCCATTTTCATACATCAAGGTTATTCCGCTTCTTAGTGCAGATGCACAGCATAAGTGTGGTGGCTTTGACCATGCAGGAAAATATGAATCAAGCTTGATGTATGCACTTTATCCAAACCATGTGGATTTGGAAAGAACAAAAGAAAATACCGAGTGGTTTGCACTCAATTCGGTAGAAACTTCTATGGAATTGGGACAACATATGGTACAATGTGCATTAGAAACATTAGATAAGATTATTGTATAATCTTGGAGGAAAAAAGAATGAGTGTTTTACCGGAAGTATCTGATATAAAAGCAATACATTATGATTATTTCCCTACAGTGTGGCAGGCAATTGTCTGGCGTAACTGGGGATATGTACCGGTAGAGAGAATCGCGAAGACCCTTGGCACTTCCTGTGAAAATATACGGGAAGCAGCCAAGGGCCTTGGCTTAAATCCAGAAGAACCGGTATCTGAAATGTGGGATAAGCGTGGATTTTTAACGTTAATTAGAGATAACTGGCATTTGTGTACTTATGAACAACTGTTGGTGCTCCTTAATCTGACAGAAGAATCCTTGGCATTTACCCTAAAAGAAGACGATTTCATGTGGGTAAAATTGGGCTGTTTCAAACCTGCTTTAGAGCCTGCAAAGTATGAACCACTGACAGAAGAACAAGAAGAAAAGACCAAGAAAATAGCAAAACTTTTTAAGGAACGCTTTTTAGAGGGAAATGGGCAAAGTGATAATGCCTTTGATTTCCTTACAGAATTTTATCGGCCATTAACAGAGAAAGAATGGAAAGAAGTAGAAAATCTTAAAACTTCAGAATCAGCAGGGCTTCGTATGGTATATCCGTATTTTTCTTTGTATGGAGATACATTGATTGATGAAGAGCATGATCCATATCCAGACAGACTTCTTTGGGAGTATGCAAAAGCAGGAATTAACGGTATCTGGATGCAAGGAGTATTGTACCAGCTGGTGGAATTTCCTTTTGAGCCTTCTCTTTCAGAAGGATGGGAGATTCGCATTCGCTCACTAAATAAGTTGGCGAAAAAAGCAAAGAAATTCGGCATTCGAATCTATTTGTACTTGAATGAACCGAGGTCTATGCCGGAAGCATTTTTTGAGAAATATCCGCATCTTCGAGGAAGTAAGGATGGCAATTTCTATGCAATATGTACTTCCCAGCCAGAGGTGCAAGAGTATCTTTATAATGGCATGAAACAGTTATTTGCAAATGTTCCAGACCTAGGTGGATTTTTCACTATCACCATGTCTGAAAACTTGACCAATTGTTATTCCCGTGGAGAAATGATTTGCCCGAGATGTAAAGATAGAAACCCGTGGGAAGTGATTGCAGAAGTCAATAACTTGATGGCAAAAGGGGCACATGAATCGGCACCACATGCAAGAGCAACTGCTTGGGCATGGGGCTGGGCAGATGATTGGGCAGACAAAGTGGTTCCGCTATTGACCGAAGGTCAGGTGGTACAGTGCACCAGTGAAGAAGCCATGGAATTTAACATTGGCGGTGTAGAAGGAAGAGTTCTTGATTACACCATGTCTCTTTGTGGACCAGGTGAAAAAGCGAAGAAATTGTGGAAAGTTGGAAGGCAGAACCAGAAGGAAATGTGCGCCAAGGTGCAGTTAAATGTAACTTGGGAGATGTCAGTAGTTCCTTTTATTCCAGTATTTGATAAAGTGGCAACCCATGTGAAACAATTAAAAGAACAGGGTATTGATCATTTGCAAATGAGTTGGACCCTAGGAGGAAGTCCAAGTCCGAATTTATTACTTGCAGCATGGCTGATGGAAGAAAAGGGCAGTGTGCGAGAGTTCTTGGTAGACTGGTTAGGTGAAGAACTTGCAGACACTGTAGATGCGGCGCAGAAAAAACTGAGTGATGCATTTTCTTGCTATCCATTCCACATTGATACCCTTTACTTTGGACCACAGAACTTTGGACCGATGGCTCCATTTTTCCTAGAAGAAACGGGTCAGAATGCTACTATGGTAGGTTACCCGTTTGATCATGCGGAACGATGGAGTGGTATTTATCCAACGGATATTTATGAAAATCAGTATCGTAAGCTTTGCGAATTGTGGAAAGAAGGCGTGGAACAATTAGTGCCATTACAAGGAAAGCACGCAGAGTTGGATGAGATGATCTTTATGGCACAAGCGGTGTGCTGCCAATATGAAAGTGCATATCATCATATTCAGTTTGTGAATCGAAGAACAGAAGGAAAGAAAGCGGAAATGCTTCGCGTTGTCCGTGAGGAGATGGATACCGTACAGGATGCGATTCGCCTTCGTCTACAAGATTCGAGATTTGGATTCGAATCAAGCAACCATTATTTCTATACATTGCAGGATTTGAAAGAAAAGATGATTAACCTTGCATACTGTGAGGAAATGTTAAGTAAATAAAGTATCATTAAGAAAAGCTGACATAACCAGAATGTTATGTCAGCTTTGTTTTTGCTTTATGTATTTATTTCGTGCGATATTTCTTCGGTGTAACATTTTTATATTTTTTAAATACCTTCACAAAATATGCGCTATCATTAAAGCCACATTGATAGGCGATTTCCGTAACAGGAAGATCTGAGTTTAATAGGAAAACACAAGCACGTTCAATACGATAAGAATTTAAGTAGTCTATTGGTGTCTGATTAAATAAGTCGCGAAATAGTACAGAAAAATGACTGGTTGACATACCTGCAATTTGTGCCATCTCTGATAAGGTAATTGGTTTCATATAAGAATGCTCAATAAACTCAAGAAGCGGTTTAAATACCTTGATTTGCGCGTGCGTTTTGACATTCTCGGTATACTGATTCTTTAGGCAAATGGATCCAAGTAATTCGAATAAAGTGCCAAGAATCAGCAAATCGTGTTCCCCAGTTTGGACAGAGGCCACATCGAATAAATTGTCTGCTAAAGCGTGGAGCTTCGGGTCCTCGCATAAGCAGAATGGATTAATAAGGATGTGCTTGCTTGCAAAAATTTGTAGCCCTTCCTGACAAAGGGAAGTACGAAGAAGCAGTTCTTTGATATCAAAGTTTATAACCTCGTATATGCAGGTTGTAGGGGCATAGTCGTGGATAACTTCACGATTAATATAGATGATGTCACCGGAAGAAAGAGATATTTTTTTGTCATTAAGAGAGAGCTCTAAGGTTCCACTAATGACACGCACCATTTCCGAAGGACGATGCCAATGCAAAGGCGCATGATAGCGAGCGTGTTTCGCATCCACATGGTAAAAAGAGAGTGGCAGATATTTCATTTCGTGCGTGACTTTTTCGTTATAATCCAATTCTAGCATAATAAAATTCCTTTCTTTATTGCATTATATAATGACCTGGTGATAAATGCAAAGAAAAAACCAAACCTTCATTTTGTGTTGTTATAGATTCATAAAGTGTGATATTATAGAAAAGGAAAAATGACCTAAAATACAAGAAGGGAAATCAAAATCATGTACACTGAGAATTACATGGCAGGAAATGTGTATCGTCGTGCATACTATGACAGTTTGCAAGAATTTATTCAAAAACAACTGAAAGAAGCGGAAGAAGAAAGAAAAGCTTTATCAAAAGACATTCTTAGTAAGCCGGGCGTATATAGGCAACAATTAAAAGAAATGCTTGGGTGGCCATTGACATTAGAAAAGGATAATTCTGCGCCGGAAGCGAAGCGCACTTTTGTAGCAAAGGACGGAGAACTTGCCATCTATCGTATGCAGATAGATGTGTTAGGCGTTCCGTTTTATGGAATTTTGTTTGTGAAAGAAGATGGGAAAAAGCGTCCCCTTGTTATCTCACAGCATGGCGCTCTTGGAGTTCCTGAACTTATTAGTGATTTCTGGGAAGGCGGTTCGGACAATTATAATCATATGACCCGCAGAATTTTAGAGCATGATGTAAATGTGTTTGCGCCACAACTATTTTTGTGGAGAAAACCTTGCCATATATTAAGCGAGGATGAAGAGACTGATTTTGAGGACACGTATGAAAATAAGAGACGAATATTAGATCATGCATTTAAGCAGTTGGGTGGCTCTATGGTTTCGTTTGAAATCTATTGCCTCACTAGAGCATTGGATTATTTCCAGATGCAAGATTATGTAGATGCCGGAAAGATGGGGATGATTGGAATGTCTTATGGTGGCTTTTACACTTTATACACGGCAGCTGTAGATCCTCGGTTAAAAACCAATCTTTCTTGTGCAATTTACAATAACCGAACAAAATTTGTGAATTATGACTGGGCAATCAAGAATGCAGCACATCAATTTACGGATAATGAGGTGGCGATGCTGATTTATCCAAGAGGATTACATATCGCAGTCGGAAGCGAAGATCCATTGTTTAAGGCAAAAGATGCAGTAGAAGAATATAGAAAATTGAATGCTTTGTTGCCAAAAGGACATGAAGTCACATTTGAGGTGTTTGAAGGCGAACATGAATTTGTTACGAATGATACGGCATTAAATTTATTTATGAAAGAGTTATTGGAATAGAGGAATGAAAGATATGCAGACGAAAAAAAGAGAATGGAATATGGATTATCTGCGAATATTTGCTTGTTTTATGGTGGTATTTTTGCATGTCTCAGGTTCCCAATGGCAGGAAACGGATGTCAATTCTTTGGAATGGAAAATATTTCATTACTATGATACAGCAGTGAGAAGTTGCGTGCCGTTATTTTTTATGTTGAGTGGCAAACTATTTTTGGCAAGAGAACAGTTGCCTTCTATTTCGCAACTATTTAAAAAGAATATTTTTAAATTCTTAATTGTGTATTTGGCGTGGGCACTTTTTTATGCAATTGACACAGTAGGGGTGACGAAGATATTAGCAGGCAATGCTTTACCGTTGATATGGGGAAGTGTATTAAGTGCAAAATATCATTTGTGGTATCTTCCCACGTTAATTGGAATTTATACGTTGTTGCCAGTTTTGTGGTGCGTGGCAAAGTATGAAAATGGGAAATATTTGAAATATGTTTGTGGACTGTTCTTGTTATTTGTCATTGTGAAAAATACAGGTTTGGCATTTGTAGAAGACAAGAAGATACATAATTTTTTGGGACAGTTTGTTTGGGAATTAAGCAAGTACAGTGGTTATTTCCTTTTGGGATATACCTTAGACAAATACAAGGATAAGTTTGCAAAAGTAAAATGGTGGATGTTGCTTTTGGGATTTGTGTTTGTTGTAGGTGTGACTGGAATTATAGGGGAAGGGTATGCTGTATCATTGGGAAGACCTTACGGTATTTTGTATGGGTATTTCTTGTTGCCGACATATTTGGAGGCAGTCATTTTATTTCTATTGTTTATGCGTATACCACAAAGGAATTTGAGTGAAAAAATGCAACGTGTTATCACAAAGATTTCCAAATATACATTGGTTGTATATCTGTTACATGTGTTCGTGTTGGAACATTTGGAAATTAATTATAATATTACCACAGTATTGTTTCATCCATTATTATCGGTGCCAGTTTTTGCAATCGGAATCTTTGTGATCTGCTTAGCGGTGGCAACAATAATGGACTACATTCCGATTGTCCGGAAGTGGTTGATGTAATAGAAAAAATATGTTAGGCTATAGACAAGTATGAGAATTGGGAGGTACACATAAAATGTATAATTTTGAAGAAATCTTATCGGTAGATTCGGAAGTCGCAGAGGCGATTCAGTCTGAGATGAAAAGACAGAATTCCCATATTGAATTAATTGCTTCAGAAAACTGGGTAAGCAATGCCGTTATGGCAGCTATGGGAAGCCCGCTTACAAATAAATACGCAGAAGGATACCCTGCAAAACGTTATTATGGCGGTTGCCAGTGTGTGGATGTAGTGGAAAATTTGGCTATTGAGAGAGCGAAAGAGTTGTTTGGTTGTGATTATGCAAATGTACAGCCTCATTCTGGTGCGCAGGCGAACATGGCAGTATTCTTTGCAATCTTAAATCCAGGTGACAAAGTGATGGGCATGAATCTTGACCACGGCGGACATTTGTCGCACGGTTCACCTGTAAATATGTCGGGAAAATATTTTGATGTTACCTTCTATGGTGTCAATGAGGAAGGATTTATCGATTACGATGAAGTTAGAAGAATTGCATTGGAAGTAAAACCAAAACTCATTGTTGCAGGTGCAAGTGCATATGCAAGAACAATCGACTTTAAGAAGTTCCGTGAGATTGCAGATGAAGTAGGCGCATATTTGATGGTAGATATCGCACATATTGCAGGCCTTGTTGCAGCAGGGCTTCATCCATCACCAATTCCGTATGCAGATGTTGTCACAACAACGACACATAAGACACTTCGTGGGCCAAGAGGTGGTATGATTCTTTGCAATCAGGAAGCGGCGGATAAATTTAATTTTAACAAGGCTATTTTCCCTGGAATCCAGGGCGGTCCATTGGAACATGTGATTGCAGCGAAGGCAGTTTCCTTTAAAGAAGCATTACAACCGGAATTTAAAGAATATCAAGCACAGGTAGTAAAGAACGCAAAAGCATTGTGCGAAGCACTTATGAGCCGTGGCGTGAAGATTGTATCTGGCGGTACGGATAATCATTTGATGTTGGTAGATTTGAGTGATACGGAATTAAGTGGTAAAGAATTAGAAAAACGTTTGGATATGGCACATATTACATGTAATAAAAACACTATTCCAAATGACCCACGTTCTCCATTTGTCACAAGTGGTGTTCGTCTTGGTACACCGGCAGTTACAACAAGAGGCCTGGTAGAAGAAGACATGGACAAAATTGCAGAGGCAATTGTGCTTGTTATGGAAAGCGAAGATAATATTGAAAAGGCACAGGCAATTGTTGCAGAATTGACAGCAAAATATCCGTTGTGCTAGAAAAGACAAATAGAGCGATGCCTATAAGGGGCATCGCTTTAAAGTATATAAGGAGGTGAGAGGTTGCTGACACAAAAATATAAGATTACGGGAATGACGTGTGCTGCCTGTAGTAGCGCAGTGGAACGTGTAACAAGAAAAATAGATGGGGTGGAAGAGAGTTTTGTGAATTTGACCACCGGCATCATGACAATTACTTATGATGCGAAAAAAGTAAGCCCAGAAGACATTGTTGCGAAAGTAAAAAGAGCCGGATTTGGCGCAGAAGTTTTTGCAGAAAAAGATAGCGAGGAAAAGAAAAAGCAAGAAGAACATCGAACGGGAAAACGTCGTATGCTTATGAATGTATTCCTTGCCATTCCGCTACTTTATATTTCTATGGGGCATATGGTTCCAGTTCCTATGCCGCTTCCAAGATTTTTGGATATGCACCATAGCCCGATGAATTTTGCATTGGCGCAGCTTTTTTTGACCCTCATTATTTTGATAAATGGAAGAAAATATTATATTGTAGGGATTAAAAGTTTGTTCTGCGGAAATCCCAACATGGATTCCCTTGTGGCAATCGGTACGGGAAGCGCATTTATTTATAGCTTGGTGATGACTGTTTTCATTCCTGGTGATGCGACCGCGGTTCACAATCTATATTATGAGTCGGCAGCTGTTGTGGTGACCCTTGTGATGGTGGGAAAATACGCAGAAAGTCGGAGTAAAAATAAAACTTCGGAAGCCATTCGAAAGTTGATGGCATTAGTGCCGGATACGGCAATTGTCATTCGAGATTCGAAGCACATAGAGCTTCCTGTGGAAGAAGTGCAAAAAGAAGAAGTGATTTTAATAAAACCGGGGAGTAGGGTTCCGTTGGATGGTGTTGTTCTATCCGGTAGCACTAGCATAGATGAATCTATGCTGACGGGCGAAAGTATTCCAGTGGACAAAACAGTTGGAGATGAAGTAATCGGTGGCAGTGTAAATTATCAAGGTGCAGTGACGGTAGAGGTGACGAGAACGGGGACCGATACCACATTGGCGAAGATTGTGCGTATGATGGAAGATGCGCAAGGGAAAAAGGCCCCGATTTCTAAGATGGCAGATACGGTGGCAGGATATTTCGTGCCTGTGGTAATTGCTATCGCTGTTCTTGCAAGCATTATTTGGTTGCTTTTAGGAAAGGATATAGCCTTCGTTTTGACCATATTTGTATCTGTATTGGTGATTGCCTGTCCATGCGCATTGGGGCTTGCAACGCCGACAGCGATCATGGTCGGCACAGGATTGGGAGCGAAAAATGGCATTTTGATAAAAAGTGGAGAAGCATTGGAGATTGCACACAAAGCAGATGTGGTTGTTTTAGATAAAACGGGAACAATTACAAAGGGCCAACCCGCATTTGTTAAGGCGATTAGTTATGATGTGGCAGAGGAGGAGTTGCTTCGGATTGCCGCATCCTGCGAACAGACATCCGAACATCCCCTTGGCCTTGCAATTGTAAAAGAGGCACAGGAAAGAGGATTGCAATTAGAGGCGGCTCTGGAATTTCAAAGTTTGCCAGGTCAGGGATTGGAAGCTACCGTTGCAGGAGAGAACTATTTTATAGGTAATCGAAAACTGTGCGTAGAACAGGGAATTACCTATGAGCCATATGAAACAGAAGTTTCTAAAATGGCGGAAAAGGGACAGACCCCGATGTTTGTTGCAACAAAAGAAAAAGTAATCGGTGTCATCAGTGTGGCAGACAGCATCAAGGAGACAAGCGAAAAGGCTATTGGAAACATAAAAGATTTAGGTATGGACGTATACATGCTGACGGGAGATAATAAGCTGGCGGCAGAACACATCGGACGTCAAGCGGGAGTAAACCAAGTGATTGCAGAAGTGTTGCCACAGGATAAGGCATCCGTGATAGAAGCCCTTCAGGAAAGTGGCAAGATTGTAATGATGGTTGGAGATGGCATCAATGATGCACCGGCACTGGTACAGGCAGATGTGGGAGTAGCAATAGGAAGCGGCAGTGACATTGCTTTGGATTCCGCTGATGTGGTATTGATGAAATCGGATTTACAGGATGTATATAAGACAATTAAGCTTAGTAAGGCCACCATTCGCAATATTAAGCAGAATCTGTTTTGGGCGTTCTTTTATAATCTTTTAGGCTTGCCACTTGCGGCGGGAGCATTGTATGCCATAAATGGGATGCTTTTAAGCCCAATTATCGGAGGACTTGCCATGTCCTTTAGCTCCGTATGCGTGGTGAGTAATGCGCTGCGGTTGAGAAAATTAAAATTATAGAAATAAGGAGAAGAGAAAAATGACAGTAATTAAAGTAGAAGATATGCATTGCGAAAAATGTGTAGAGCGAATTACAAAATTGATGGAGGAAGAAAACCTTGATTTTGAGGTGAGTCTGGAAGACAAAACCGTTACCATTGATGGGTGCGAGCATTGCGTGAAATTAGCCTTGGAAGTATTGGATGATCTTGGCTTTGAAGGAGAGATAGAAGAGTAGGGGACATTACGTCCCCTATTCTATTAATTACAGTTTTTCTTTGGTGGAAAATCAAATTCCGGGTTGAATGCATAGAAGTTTTTGCTATCCAAGTGATCTTGGACGATACGAAGGCTTTCGCCAAAGCGTTGGAAGTGATTGATTTCACGCTGTCTTAAGAAGCGGATAGGGTCAGCGACTTCCGGGTCTTTGACAAGACGCAAAATGTTGTCGTATGTGGTGCGCGCCTTTTGCTCTGCAGCCATATCTTCATGAAGATCTGTGATAGGATCTCCTTTAGATTGGAAGAAGGTGGAGGTGAAAGGAACACCGCCGGCTGCCTGTGGCCACAAACCTAAGGTATGGTCGACGTAGTATTTGTCAAAGCCGGAAGCTTCGATTTCGGCTGGCGTTAAATCCTTTGTCAGCTGATAGATGATGGAAGAAACGATTTCCATGTGGGCAAGTTCTTCCGTGCCGATGTCCGTAAGGATTCCGGTTACTTCCTTGTATGGCATGGTGTACCGTTGGGACAAGTAACGCATAGAAGCAGCGAGCTCGCCGTCAGGTCCGCCAAACTGACTCATAATTACTTGGGCCAGTTTCGGGTTGGTGCGAGAAATTTTTACAGGATATTGCAAACGTTTTTCATAATTCCACATATATTAACATCCTCCTTCCTGCCAAGGCCATGGCTCATTAATCCAATTCCATCTGTCACTGCAGCTAGCAGTAGCTGTTTCAACCGTAAGAGGTCCATAGTATTTCGCATATTCTTTTAGTGCCTCGTTTCGCAATTGGTTGTATTTATAAAAATATTCCAATGCTTCCTGGCAGTCAGGATGTGTATCTAAAAATAGTTGCACGTCATCTACGGCAAAACTTACAATATTAATCCATTGTAACAATTCTTTTCTGCAAGGCTTATTTGTCATGAGCGGCAACCTCCTTTTCCTAAGAAAGGTTTGTAAAGTTCTTGAAAAATGGTTCCATGGTGGAGCGCTTTTTCAGCATCGTAAACGGATTGCCATTTCTGCCAAGGTACATAGGACATACCAATTGGCATATGCTCTGGAAATGTGGTTTTTCCATCGCTGATTCGACAATTGCATGACATATCAGTTCGCATAAGTGTATACCCCTTTCATATCTGTTCTAATACTACAGTATGTAATTTCTGAAAAAATGTTCTCCGAAGGTTCTAAAATGAACTCCACATTCATATGTAAAATTGATTTGCAAAACAGGTTGTTTTTCTCCTGTGATATGAGTATAATGAAAGGGTATAATTAATGGGGATTCTTAAGAGGGAGTAAACAGTGGGCACACAGAAAAAACAGAAAAATACAATTCGATATTTTGATTATAATCTCTTGGCTGTGGTTATATTTTTAATGTGCTTTGGCCTTATCATGCTTTATAGTACAAGCTCATACAGTGCACAAGTGGAAATGGGTGATAGCATGTGGTATTTCAAAAGACAATTAAAATACAGCATTATCAGTGTGATTGCAATGCTGATAGTAGCGTATCCGCCTTATCGTCTATATGCACGTTTTTCAATACTTGCATATATAGTAGCTTTTTTTCTGATGGCATTGGTTCAGACACCGCTAGGAATTGAAGCGTTTGGTGCAAGAAGATGGATTCGCATACCGGGCGGACAGATGCAGCCTTCGGAAGTGATGAAGATAGCGATTGTACTTTTTATTCCATATTTGATATGTAAAGCAGGAAAATACTTTAAGAAAAATGATGTGTGTGCGAAAATTCTTTTCTGGGGTCTTGTTGCTGCTGGTGGCGTATTTATATTGACGGACAACCTAAGTACCGGTGTTATTGTGTTTGGGATGTGTTGCGTTATGGTGTTTGTTGCGCATCAAAAAACAGCCTTTTGGGTGTGGTTAGGCGTTGGCGTTGTGTCAGTGGCATACATAGGTGCAAGGATGTTGGGGAATATGATGAGCACCAGTGGAGATTTTCGATTGAGACGTATTCTTGTGTGGTTAAACCCAGAGCAATATGCTTCGGAAGGTGGATTCCAGGTGATGCAAGGCCTATATGCCATTGGATCTGGTGGCTTTTTCGGAAAAGGATTAGGAAACAGTGCACAGAAGATGATTATTCCAGAAGTACAAAACGATATGATATTATCTATTATCTGCGAAGAGTTGGGTGTTTTTGGTGCACTAGTAGTATTGTTACTATTTGGAATGCTTTTATACCGATTGTTATTCATTGCACAGAATGCTCCGGATGCATTTGGCGGGCTTATGGTAACCGGAATTTTTGCGCATATTGCGTTGCAGGTAATCCTCAATGTTGCGGTTGTGTTAAACTTGATTCCGACAACGGGTGTAACATTGCCGTTTATTAGTTATGGAGGAACCTCGATTCTGTTTTTGATGGCTGAGATGGGACTTGCACTTAATGTGTCATCACGAATCCGAATTCAAGAATAAAAAATCTTTCCTTTTGCAGAAAATTGTGGTAATATATGGATGTAGTTTTGGAAACTACATATTATAGAAATTGAAACAGTCGCATTGGGAGGAAAAAGATGAGTTATAAGATTATCGTAGACAGTTGTGGCGAGTTAACACAGGATATGAAGGAAAGTGGAATATATGAAACCGCTTCCTTAAGTATAGAGATTGATGGATATCAGATCGTGGATGATGAGAGTTTTGATCAGGTGGATTTTTTAAGAAGAGCAGCGCAAAGCAAAGAGTGTCCGAAGTCTTCCTGCCCATCACCGGAAACCTATATGAAATATTATGAGGGCGAAGCAGAACGTATTTACGTGGTAACACTATCTGCAGAACTTAGTGGTTCTTATAATAGTGCAGTTTTAGGTAAAAATTTATATGAAGAAGAATATGGGGAGAAACAAATCTACGTATTTAATTCTCGCTCTGCATCTATAGGAGAGACATTGATTGCCCTTAAGATCCAGGAATGCGAAGAAGAGGGAATGGATTTTGAAAAAGTAGTGGAGACTGTGGAAGCTTATATTGAATCTCAGAATACACACTTTGTATTGGAGAATTTGGAGACACTTCGCAAAAACGGCAGATTAACCGGAGTGAAAGCGATTGTGGCATCAGCTCTTAATATCAAACCGATTATGGCAGCTACAGAGATTGGAACCATCAAACAGATTGGGCAAGCCAGAGGAATTAAGAAAGCTTTGGCGAAGTTGGTGGATGAAGTCGTTGCCAATGTAAAGAATCCAAAAGAAAAAATTCTAGCAATTTCACATTGTAATTGCCAAAATAGGGCAAATGATGTTAAAATGATGATTGAGCAGAAAATTAGCTTGAAAAAAATTATTATTTTGGATACAAGGGGTATTAGTTCCATGTATGCAAATGATGGCGGCATTATAGTCGTGGCATAGAAAGACAAAGGAGTAGACGAAACATGAGTCAGGAAAAAGTAACACGTTACAAAGAAGAAAAAGCAAATCGTAAGGCGTTGATGAAAAAGGCGAAAAGAAAAGCAGTACTTAGAAACATTACTACAAGCGTAGTAGTGATTGCAGTATTAGGCTGGGTAGGATACTCGGCAGGTATCAAAGTGATTGAAAATCAGCCACGCAAAAGTGTAACTATGGATTACAAAGCAGTGAATTCTTACCTTGAAACATTAAGCGCAGAAGATGCAGAATAGTGAAAAATTATCCGGAGGGATTGCAAATTGATGCAATCCCTCTATTTTTTTGCGAAAAATTAAAAAAAATTTAAAAAAGCCCTTGAAAACACAAAAAAAGTAGTATACAATAACTTCATAAGTGGGAGAAAGTGGTGAATGGTGGTGCCAAATGGTAAGAAAGTGGCGGACCATTTGGAAGAAGGTGAGTACATTGTTGACAGGAGAATTTAATCACAGCATCGACGCGAAGGGCAGATTAATCGTCCCTTCTAAATTCCGTGATATCCTTGGTGAAGATTTCGTAGTAACCAAAGGTATGGATGGATGTTTGTTTTTGTATCCGAACAATGAATGGAAAATCTTCGAAGAAAAGCTAAGAACCCTACCACTTACTAACAAAAATGCCAGAGCTTTCGTACGTTTCTTTTTGGGAAGTGCGGTAGACGGCGGCCTTGACAAACAAGGTAGAGTATTAATCTCTTCAGCCTTAAGAAGCTTTGCTGGTTTAGAGAAAGAAGTCGTTTTAGTAGGGGTACTAGATCGAGTGGAAATTTGGGACAAAGCAAAATGGGATGAAAACAATGCTGTGGTAGAAGACGACATGGATAATATTGCAAGCCAGATGGAAGAATTAGGATTAAGCATTTAATTCCTGTTTGGAGGTAATTATGGAGTTCAATCACAAGTCAGTATTGTTGGAAGAGACAGTAAATGGTCTGAACATCAAGCCAGACGGCATTTACGTAGATGGAACGCTTGGTGGAGGCGGACATGCTTATGAAGTGTGTCGGCAGTTAAGTGACAAGGGGAGATTTATAGGTATAGATCAGGACGAAGCAGCCATAGAGGCAGCGGGCGCCAGATTACTCGACTTCGGGGAGAGAGTCACAATAGTCCGAAGCAACTATTGCGATATGAAGTCGAAGCTTCAAGAACTAGGCATTGACAAGGTAGATGGGATCGTGCTCGATCTGGGCGTATCGTCTTATCAGTTAGATACGGCAGAGCGAGGATTCTCTTATCGGACAGATGCACCTCTGGATATGCGGATGGATAGACGTCAGGAGAGGACGGCCAGAGACATCGTCAATGACTACAGTGAGATGGAACTTTTTCGCATCATTCGCGACTATGGGGAAGATAAGTTCGCGAAGAACATCGCAAAACATATTGTGATGGAACGCGAAAAAGCTCCCATCGAAACCACCGCACAATTAACAGAAATAATCAAGCATGCAATACCAATGAAGTTTCAAAAGACAGCAGGGCATCCTGCCAAGAGAACATTTCAAGCGATTCGCATAGAATTAAATCGCGAGTTAGAAGTACTAAGAGATAGCTTGGATAGCATGATTGAATTGCTAAATACAGATGGAAGGCTTTGTATTATTACCTTCCATTCATTGGAGGACAGAATTGTAAAAGGGTCGTTTAAGAAGAATGAAAATCCTTGCACCTGTCCGAGTCATTTCCCAGTATGTGTCTGTGGAAATGAGTCAAAAGGAAAAGTGATTACAAGAAAGCCAATTCTTCCTGGGGAAGAAGAATTGGAAGAAAATAGTCGTTCAAAGAGCGCAAAACTTCGCATATTTGAACGCAGGTAACTTTTTGAGGAAGTATATAAAAAGGGGAGAATGTTATGGCTACATACATTCACGGAAACACAGTCCGGAAAGAAGCTACCTTGGCTATTGGGGAACAGTCAAGGCAGCAAAAACCGGTCAGTCATCAGGTGAAAAATAACAGAAGTAATGCGTTACATGTCAGCAAAGGCTATGTTGCTTTTTTGGCGATTGCAGCAGTAGTCGCACTATGCGTGTGCGTAAAATATTTGCAATTACAGTCTGAAGTAACAAAACGCTCTAAGAATATTGTTGTTATGCAGCAGCAACTTTCAGGAATGAAAGAGGATAATGTTGCAAAGCAGGATTCCATTATGAATTCTGTAAATTTGGATCATGTTCGCGAGACAGCAATTCACGAACTTGGTATGGTATATGCATCTTCGGAGCAGATTATTCTTTATAAAAATCCGGTAGGAAATGAGGTAACACAATACAGCATGATTCCGGAAAGCGGAGTTTTAGCAAGTGCTGCAAAAGTAAATTAATTAAGGGATTAAAATAATGTCAGGAAAGAAACGAAAAGGATTACGGTTTATCAGACAAAAATTTCCCGAAAGAATGAAAAGAAAGCTAGTTATGTTGTTTATTGCAATTATACTGGCTTTTGTTTTCTTAATTGGTAGGATTACTTATATCAATGCCACAGAAGGGGAAGAATATAAGAAGGTTGTATTAGATCAGCAACAGTATGACAGTAGAACAATACCGTTTAAGCGCGGAGATATTGTGGACTGCAACGGCACGAAGATTGCAACCAGCGAGCGCGTGTATAACGTGGTGTTGGATGCAAAAGTGTTGCTTGGAGGTACAAAAGAAAAAAACAGAGATGAAGCAATTCGTCAAGTAAAAGAAGTCTTGGTAGAATGTTTTGAAATAGAGGAATCTGCTATAGACAGCGTTTTAGTTAACAATTCAAACAGTCGTTATAATGTTCTGAAAAAGAAGGCAAGCTATAAAGAAGCTCAAAAGTTCAAAGAAATGGAAGCGGATGACGAGAAATATGAGTTTCTAAACGGAGTATGGTTGGAAGATGATTATCAAAGGGTCTACCCGTATGACCGTTTAGCTTCTGATGTCATAGGATTTACAGTTGCAGGCAACGTAGGTAACGGTGGGATTGAAGCTAGTTACAACAGTATTTTAAATGGTACTGATGGAAGAACCTATGGTTACCAGGGAGAAGATGCCATCTTAGAAAGGACGGTAAAACCAGCACAGGATGGTTCGACCATTGTTTCTACCATCGATGTGGCATTGCAAAGCATTGTAGAAAAACATATATTGGCTTTTAATGAGGAACACAAAAACGAAGCTCGTACTGGAGAAGGAAGTAAAAATACGGCAGTCATTATTGCCAATCCAAATACAGGGGCTATTTTAGCAGAGGCTTCCTATCCAAATTATGACTTAAATAATCCGCGTGATTTGTCGGCATATTATTCCGAGAAAGAATTGGAAAAGATGTCCGAGAAAGAAAAGTTAGAGGCGCTCAATAAGATTTGGAAAAATTTCTGTGTTAGTGATACGTTTGAGCCGGGTTCTACCGCAAAGGCAATTACAGTTGCTGCCGGCTTGGAATGTGGCAAGCTTAAAGGAAATGAATCCTATTATTGTGGTGGAAGTTTAACCATCGCGGGCAGCAGAATTCGCTGTAATAATCGTAGCGGACATGGGATGCAAACCCTTTCGGATTCCATTGCAAATTCTTGCAACGTGGCATTGATGTATGAAGCACAGGCAATGGGAAAAAAGGAATTTTGTAAATACCAGCGTATTTTCGGTCTAGGTCAAACGACCGGAATCGATCTTCCGGGCGAGGCAGAGACAGCAGGGCTTCTCTACACCGCAGATAAGATGGGACCGGTAGAACTTGCCACAAATTCATTTGGGCAAGGATTTAATACCACAATGACACAGATGATGGCTTCATATTGTTCCATTATCAATGGGGGATATTATTACAAACCACATGTAGTGAAAGAGATTCGGGACGCAAAAGGAAATGTCATTGAGGAAAAGGAACCGGTTCTTCTTCGAAAAACTATTTCCAAGGAAACCAGTGAGCTGATGAAATCCTATATGCATCAGACGATGACTGACGGAACCGGACGCAATGCTCAAGTAGAAGGCTATGATATGGGTGGAAAAACGGGGACAGCGGAAAAACTTCCTCGTGGAAATGGAAAGTATGTGCTTTCCTATATGGGATTTGCACCTGTTAAGAATCCGGAAGTGCTTGTATATGTAGTCATCGATGAGCCGAATGTAGAGGCTCAGGCGACGGGAAAATATTGCACCGATTTGGCAAGAGCCATTATGGAAGAAGCGTTTCCATATTTAAATATTACAAAAGCAACAGAAACTACGGAAGAATAACCTTGTAAAAGTGATAATACATTGTATCAATCACTTTTATGAGGTTTTTTTATGACAAACAAGACGTATAATCGAAAAAAGATGCTGATTGTATTTGTGACGGCTTTAATTATGATTATAGGGCTCATTGGGCGACTTATATATCTTATGATTTATGATGCTGAATATTATCAGAAAAAAGCCAAGGCATTACATGAAAGGGAACGAGAAATCAAAGCTGCGCGAGGGGAAATTATAGATAGAACAGGGACGGTCCTTGCCACGAATAAAACTGTGTGCACCGTTTCTGTTATTCACAGTCAACTTACCGATGCCGAAAAAGTAATCCAGGTGCTTTCGAAAGAACTTGGCATAGAAGCAGATACCATACGAAAAAAAGTGGAAAAAGTATCTTCTATGGAGAGAATAAAAACTAACGTAGAGAAAAAAATAGGAGACAGAATTCGAGAATATGATCTTGACGGTGTGAAAGTGGATGAGGATTTCAAACGATATTATCCATATAATGAGTTGGCGTCAAAGGTGCTTGGCTTCACCGGTGGAGACAATCAGGGGATTATTGGCTTGGAAGTAAAATATGAAGAATATCTAAAAGGTGTGAATGGAACAATTCTTACTACCACTGATGCAAGAGGGATTGAACTCGACGGCGTGGCGGAGGATCGAAAAGAAGCGATACCAGGGCACACGCTACAATTAAGTTTGGATTATAATATTCAGACTTATGCTCAGCAAGCGGCGGAGAAGGTAATGGCAGAAAAAGAGGCAGATAAAGTGTCTATTTTAATTATGAATCCGCAAAATGGTGAGATTATGGCCATGGTCAATGTACCCGAATTCAATCTCAATGAACCTTTTTCTTTAGAGAGCATAAATATAGAAACAGACGGAATCAGCGATGAAAAAAAGCAGGAATTACTGAATCAAATGTGGCGCAACAGCTGCATTAACGATACCTATGAACCGGGGTCTACTTTTAAAATCATCACATCCTCAGCCTGTCTGGAAGAGGGAGTGGTAAAGGTGAATGATACTTTTAGCTGTCCAGGATATCGCGTGGTGGAAGATCGAAAAATTCGTTGTCATAAGGTAGGAGGACATGGGGCAGAAACCTTTGTGGAAGGCGTGCAAAACTCTTGCAATCCTGTGTTTATTGATATCGGATTACGCCTAGGTGTGGATAAATATTATGGCTATTTTACACAGTTTGGTCTGATGCAAAAAACAGGCGTGGATTTGCCAGGAGAGGCAGGAACCATCACCCATAAAAAGGAGGATGTGGGACTTGTGGAACTTGCCACCATGAGTTTTGGGCAGTCTTTTCAAATCACGCCCATGCGTATGGCATCAACAGTCTGTGCTCTCATTAACGGCGGAAGAGAGATTACGCCACATCTGGGAATGAAAGTGATGGATAAGAAAGGAAAAACCATAAAGACATTTTCCGGTAAACAAGGCGACCGCATTGTGTCAGAAAAAACGTCCAAACTGATGTGTGAGATTCTAGAAAGTGTGGTTTCAGAAGGTTCTGGAAATAGAGCCTATATAGAAGGGTATCGAATTGGAGGAAAGACAGCGACTTCACAGACGTTACCTAGAAGTGCAAATCGTTATATCTCGTCTTTTATCGGATTTGCACCTGCAGATCACCCACAGGTACTTGCTATGGTGGTGATTCATGATCCAAAAGGAATCTACTATGGTGGAACCATTGCGGCGCCTGTGGTTCGGGATATGTTTGAGAACATTCTTCCGTATCTTGGGATTGAAAAGGCGGCAGAATAGTTGTATACTAAATAGGACTTTAAATACATAACAAAAGAGATAAAGAGGTGTATTATGGATTATAAAATTGCGATACCGGTGATTGTGGCATTTTTGTTAAGTGTGATTATGGGACCGGTGATTATACCAATTCTTAGAAAGATGAAGATGGGACAGACGGAACGTGTGGATGGTGTGCAGTCACATTTGAAAAAAGCAGGAACACCGACCATGGGTGGTGTTATTATTTTAGGTAGTATTGTGATTACATCTTTGTTTTATATTAAGGATTATCCGCGTATCATACCGATCCTGTTTGTGACTTTGGGATTCGGTTTGATTGGGTTTTTAGATGATTATCTGAAGGTCGTGATGAAGCGTTCTGACGGACTGTATCCAAAACAGAAGATGGGACTTCAGATTTTAGTTACGGCTGTGTTTGCATTGTATTTGGTGCTTACAGACGTTCCGATGACATGGATCATCCCGTTTTCTGATGGGAAATATTTGGATTTTGGTTGGTTTGCCATTCCATTATTATTTATCGTTGTCATAGGAACGGTAAATGGTGTAAATTTCACAGATGGTTTGGATGGGTTGGCTTCCAGTGTGACAGTGCTTGTTGCAACCTTCTTTACTGTGGTTGCCATCGGAACGAAGAGCGGTGTAGAACCGGTTACCTGTGCGGTAGTGGGAGCACTTCTTGGGTTTTTGCTCTTTAATGTATATCCGGCAAGCGTGTTTATGGGAGATACAGGTTCTTTGGCTTTGGGCGGATTTGTGGCATCCACGGCTTATATGATGCAGATGCCGATATTTATCGCTATTGTGGGACTTATTTATCTGGTGGAAGTATTGTCTGTTATCATGCAGGTGACATATTTTAAAAAGACCGGCGGAAAACGTATTTTCAAAATGGCGCCGATTCATCATCATTTTGAGCTTTGCGGATGGTCAGAGACAAGAGTAGTTGCAGTGTTCTCAATTATTACTGCGATTCTTTGCCTCATTGCACTTATAGCTGTTTAGAGATAAAGGAGGAGCATATGAAAAGTCAGAAGGTACTTGTGTTTGGTTCCGGCATTAGCGGAATTGGGGCAAGTCAGTTGCTTGAAAAAATAGGTGCAGAAGTGATTCTTTATGATGGAAATGCTGCCCTTGATATAGAGATGATGAAAGATCAGCTGGGAAAAGACACGAAAGTACAGATTGTAGTAGGTGATTTCCCGGAAAAAATAATAGATGAATTAGATATGGTTGTGATGAGTCCGGGTGTACCGACAGATCTGCCTGTTGTAAATAAGATGCGAGAGAAGGGCATCCTGATATCCGGAGAGATTGAGCTTGCATATACCTATGGGAAAGGGGATGTGCTTGCCATTACGGGAACCAATGGAAAGACAACCACAACGGCGCTTCTTGGAGAGATTATGAAGTCCTATAAAGACAGCGTATACGTGGTGGGTAATATTGGAAATCCTTACACTACCGTAGCTTTGGATATGCATGAGGATAGCGTGGCAGTGGCGGAAATTAGCAGTTTCCAATTAGAAACGGCGCATACATTTCGCCCGAAGGTGAGTGCCATTTTAAATATTACGCCGGACCACCTAAATCGCCATCATACTATGGAGGCTTATATCAAAGCAAAAGAAGATATTGCAAAGAACCAGACGTTAGAAGAAACCTGTGTCCTTAATTACGAGGACGAGGTGACACGAAAGTTTGGCGAAAAAGTGGGCGCAAACGTACTCTATTTTAGTAGTCAGCGTTCCCTTGAAAAAGGCATTTATCTGGAAAATGGGAATATGATATATAAAGGAGCAGAAGAGATAATGGTATGTCATGTGTCCGAACTTCAGCTTCTTGGTACTCATAATTATGAAAATGTAATGGCGGCAGTAGCTATGGCGGTAGCATATGGTGTTTCGATGGACATCATTCGTCAGGTTATTAAAGCATTTAAGGGCGTGGCACATCGAATCGAATTTGTTGCCGAAAAGAAGGGTGTATTCTATTACAATGATTCAAAGGGAACGAATCCGGATGCAGCAATTAAAGGGATTCAGGCGATGAATCGCCCGACAATCTTGATTGGTGGTGGCTACGACAAAGATTCAGAGTATGACGAGTGGATTGAAAGCTTTGACGGAAAAGTAAAGCTATTCGTCCTTTTGGGCGCCACTAGGGAAAAGATAGCTGCGGCTGCAAGGGCACATGGATTTGATAAGATTGCAATGGCAGATACCTTTGAAGAAGCAGTGCAAATTTGTGTAGATGCAGCAGTGGAAGGCGATGCAGTACTGCTATCACCTGCTTGTGCAAGTTGGGGAATGTTCAAAAATTTTGAAGAACGTGGAGATAAATTCAAAGAACTTGTAAATGCATTATAAGGAGTGACTTGACTTGAGCGGGCCCAAGAGGAAAAGACGATATGACATAAGTTTACTTATGATAGTTCTTTTACTTGTGATAATCGGACTTGTAATCCTATATAGTACCAGTGCTTATAATGGTCGTGTAAAATTCGATGATTCGTTTTACTACCTAAAAAAACAAGCCTTTGCAACATCGCTAGGGATTGCAGCGATGGTTGTGATGGCAAAGATAGATTATCATATATGGCGGCAGTTTGCCGTAGTATCTTACCTGATTGCAGTTGTCCTATCCTTGGCTGTGCTGTTTATCGGAGATGAGTATAATGGGTCCAAAAGATGGTTGTCTTTCGGACCTTTCTCTTTTCAGCCTTCCGAGTTTGCCAAGGTTGCAGTAATTTTGTTCTTGGCATACCTCATAGAGAAATCGGCAAGAAAGATGCATAAGATGAAGCGGATGATTTTAATTATAGCTGCCATTTTACCAATCGTAGGGCTTGTGGGAGCTAGTAACTTGAGTACTGCAATCATTATATTGGGAATTGGCATTGTGTTGGTGTTTGTTGCAAGTCCCAAGTATATACAGTTTATTCTTTTGGGAGCCAGTGGCGTGGGATTTATGACTATCTTTTTGGCTTTGGAAAGTTACCGCTTGGAACGGCTTGCAATTTGGCGAAATCCTGAATTATACGAAAAAGGCTATCAGACTCTTCAAGGGCTATACGCCATTGGTTCCGGAGGCTTGTTTGGCGTAGGTCTTGGGAAAAGTGTACAGAAATTAGGATTTGTACCAGAAGCGCAAAATGATATGATATTTTCCATTATTTGTGAGGAACTGGGGCTTGTGGGTGCATCTTTTATTGTTCTATTGTTTTTGCTGCTGATTTGGCGATTTTTTGTCATTGCGACAAAGGCAAAAGATTTGTTTGGGGCACTGATTGCTACAGGGGCCATGGCCCATATGATGATACAGGTCATTCTAAATGTGGCGGTTGTGACAAATACCATTCCAAATACGGGAATCACACTGCCTTTTATCAGTTATGGTGGCACGTCGGTGGTGTTTTTATTAATGGAAATGGGGCTTGTACTTAGTGTGTCCAATCTGCTAGAATAAGAGGGGAAGATACGGGGAGGAAAAAAGATGGAACAGGAACAACGAAGAAAAAAAAGGAAAGGTTTTGGATATTATTTATATGCATTTGTTGCATTGATACTAATGATTGCAAATATTCTTCTAGGCGCATACCTTTTGTTTTACGTGCGTGACATAGAAGTAAAGGGAAATACATATAGCAACGAATATGAGATATTAAACTTGGTTTGGGAGGATCCGAAGACTTCAAATTCCATTTATGCGTTGTGGAAGTTAAAGTCCGGGTCCTATAACAAACCAGCCTATTTAGAAAGACTTGATGTTACACTTATCCGGCCGTGGAAGCTTGGCATAACAGTAACCGAGAAAGAGATGGTTGGTTGCATTGCTGGGGAAGGGCAGTTTTTGTGCTTTGACAGAGAGGGGATGGTGCTTCAAAAAAGTACCGAACTTAAGGAAAACGTTCCTATTATTGAGGGGATTTCATGTGGAGATATTGCCCTCTATGAAACAATACCTTTGGAGAATGAGCATGCATTTTCTTATATTGTAAATTTGACAGAGGAACTGGAAAAAAGAGCATTGCATCCGGACCGGATTGTATGGGAAGAAGATGGGATGCAGGCATATTTTGGACAAGTTTGTGTGAAGTTTGGAAAGAGCGGATTTGAAGAAAAAGTGTTGCAATTAACTGCCATCATAGAGGAATTAGAAGGCCGAGAAGGTATTTTACATTTGGAACACTATAGCAAAACGAGTAACAGTATCAGTTTTGAGCCAAAAAAAGATAAAAACCAATAAAAAACTATTGATTATTTCGAAAAAAGCTTATATTATATATCTATATGACAATATGCACATAGTATAGGGACGTATAAGATAAATAAGGAGATAAAGGAGGAAATACTCTTGTTAGAAATTAAAACATATGAATCGGAAGCAGCAGCAAAAATTATCGTTATCGGTGTAGGTGGAGGCGGAAACAACGCTGTAAACCGCATGATTGATGAACAGATTGTGGGCGTTGAATTTATTGCAATTAATACAGATAAACAAGCATTACAGTTATCAAAGGCTCCAACTTTAATGCAGATTGGGGACAAGCTTACAAAAGGACTTGGTGCAGGTGCAAGACCTGAGATCGGTGAAAAAGCAGCAGAAGAAAGTGCAGAAGAGATTGCAGCAGCATTAAAAGGTGCTGACATGGTATTTGTTACCTGTGGTATGGGTGGCGGAACCGGAACAGGTGCAACACCGGTTGTAGCTCGTATTGCAAAAGAACAAGGTGCTTTGACAGTAGGTGTTGTTACAAAACCTTTCCGTTTTGAATCAAAGACACGTATGAACAATGCTCTTGCAGGTATTGAAAAATTGAAAGAAAGCGTGGATACATTAATCGTTATCCCGAATGATAAATTATTAGAAATCGTTGACAGAAGACCAACGATGCCAGATGCACTTAAGAAAGCAGACGAAGTGTTGCAGCAAGGTATTCAAGGTATCACAGACCTTATCAATGTACCTTCACTTATCAACCTTGACTTTGCTGACGTGCAGACAGTTATGAAAGATAAAGGTATTGCTCATATCGGTATCGGTACAGGTAAGGGTGATGACAAGGCGTTAGAGGCTGTAAAAGAAGCAGTTGCAAGTCCATTGCTTGAAACTACCATTGCAGGAGCATCTCACGTTATCATCAACATTTCTGGTGATATCACACTTATGGATGCAAGCGATGCAGCTAGCTACGTACAAGACCTTGCAGGCGAAGAAGCAAACATCATCTTCGGTGCAACTTATGATGATACAAAGACTGACGAAGCAAGCGTAACAGTAATTGCTACAGGTTTACATAGCACAGGAACAGTTTCTAGATTGAAAGACAGATTGGAAAGAAAGAATGTAAGCCCAACAGTAGAAAAATTGGAATCACCGGTAATTCCTACACCAAAGGTACCGGAACTTGATCTTGGTCTTGCTAACCCAGCTCCGGCTAAGACAGTAGTACAGCCAAAACCGGCAACAGGAACTACTCCTACATTACAGCCAAACAGAGTGCCGACAGGTACAGTGAAGGAACAGCAGATTAAGATTCCTACATTCTTGAAAAAACAATAATGAGATTAAATGAAAGGATATGCAAGAAATTGCATATCCTTTTTTTGTCCTTTTTTGTCGGGGATTAGACATTTTTCGCGTACTCATTTTGACAAATTTCTTAAAGTTCCTTTTCTATAATGATTCTTGCCCAGGTACCAAATCGATTTAGTATCAAAAGAGAAAGAAGGTGGAGCGTGTACTACGAATTGTATGTAGACGTACTGTTTTTGGTAAATTTTATGATGGATTATCTATTGCTCTTAATCGTAAGGCATATGTTAAAGTGTACTGCCACACATTTTCGCATAGCTTTGGGAGCAGTTATAGGAGCAGGACTTACCTGTCTCGTCGTCATTTTACCTATACAGTACGCAATAATAAAGTTCGTGTTGTTTTACCTGCTTGTAAACACGTTAATGATTATAGTGGGACTTAAAATCAAGGAGATAAGAGTCTTTGTGAAAGCGATGATTCTGCTATACATAGGTGCATTTCTCATGGGAGGAATGCTGGGATATGTGCGTCAATATATAAAGATGGGAAGTTTGTTTTTTGCGGTTGCAGTGTTGGGATATTATGTGGTTCTGGGAATTTGGAATTTTATATCCTATATGCAACGATTGGAGCAACACATATGTGACGTGGAACTATATGTGGCCGGAAAAGTATCTGAGGTAAAAGGGTTGATAGATACGGGGAATCATTTGTGTGACCCGATTTCATCAAAGCCGGTGTGCATCGTAAGTCCAGGTGTTGTGACAGAAAAAATAGGTGTGGAACTGTCCATATTGCGGTATATTCCATACCACACCATTGGCATACAAGAGGGGGTAATGCCCTTAGTGAAGTTTGACAAAATGTGTATAAAAGGGAAAAAAGAGATATGGTTTGAGGAACCATTGATAGCGATTAGCGAGGAGGAAATTTCAAACTCAAAAGAATATCAGATGATTTTAAATCCGAATTTATTTTAGGAGGATTGAAGATGTATATGAGAGTGACTGTGCCAAAACAGTTTCGATTTAAAATAATGTCGGGGTTTCGTACATTTCTATTTCCTGAGAGACAGGATGTGCATTATATCGGAGGTTCGGATGTACTTCCGGCGCCCCTTAGTACGAAAGAGGAAAATGAAGCAATTGAGAGGTTAGAGACCGAGAAAGGAGAACAGGCAAAAAAGCTGTTGATAGAACACAATTTAAGACTTGTGGTGTACATAGCAAAGAAATTTGACAATACGGGAGTTGGAGTGGAGGATTTGATTTCCATAGGAACCATTGGACTGATTAAAGCAATCAATACCTTTAATCCGACGAAAAACATCAAGCTTGCTACTTATGCATCTCGATGTATTGAAAATGAAATATTAATGTATCTTAGGAGGAATAATAAGACAAAGATGGAAGTATCCATCGATGAACCGCTCAATGTGGATTGGGATGGAAATGAACTGTTGCTTTCCGACATTTTGGGAACAGAAGAGGATACGATTTATAAGGATTTAGAAAACGAAGCAGAGAGAAAACTTCTTAACAAGGCCATAGACGGTCTTTCCAAACGGGAACGGTTAATTGTGAAGATGCGTTTTGGATTAGAGACAGAAGACGGAGAAGAAAAGACACAAAAAGAAGTAGCAGATATCCTTGGTATTTCTCAATCTTACATATCGCGCTTGGAAAAGAAGATTATGCAAAATTTAAAGAGGGAAATGGTGCGATACGAATAAAAGAGTGATATAATAAATAAAAAAGGGGTTGATGCTATGAAACTAACGTTTATCGGAGCGGCACATGAAGTCACTGGAAGCTGTCACCTGCTTACTGTAAACGGGAAATATATTCTTGTAGATTGTGGCATGGAGCAGGGCCCGGATTTGTATGAAAATCAAGAACTGCCGATAGCGCCGGGAGAGATTGACTATATATTGCTGACACATGCGCATATCGATCATTCCGGTCTTATTCCGCTTATGTGCAAGCGTGGGTTTAAAGGACAGATAGTGACGACATTTGCGACATCAGACCTTTGTAGCATTATGCTTCGAGATAGTGCGCATATTCAAGAGTTTGAAGCGGAGTGGCGAAACAGAAAAGCGAGACGATCAGGGGCGACACTTTACGACCCATTGTATACAACGCAGGATGCATTAGATGCCATAGCTTTGCTGGCACCTTGCGATTATAATCAAAAAATTGATTTGTGTGAAGGTGTGCAGGTGCGATTTACAGACGTAGGACATCTTTTGGGTTCGTCGAGCATTGAAGTGTGGCTTGAAGAAGGAGATATAAAGAAAAAGATTGTATTCTCCGGTGATGTGGGGAATGTGGAACAACCGATTCTTCGCGATCCGCAACTCACAAAAGCGGCGGATTATGTGGTGATCGAATCCACTTATGGAAATCGCATCCATAGTGAGGAGCGTCCGGATTATCTCGGTGAGTTTACGAGAATTCTAAAAGAGACTTTTATAAAGGGTGGCAATGTCGTGATTCCATCTTTTGCGGTGGGAAGAACCCAGGAAATATTGTATTTTATCCGAGAGATAAAGGAAAAAAATCTACTTCCGGAATTTCCGGCATTTGAAGTGTATGTAGACAGTCCGCTGGCTATAGAATCTACACGCATTTTCACAAAGAATCAACGGTCTTGTTTTGATGAAGAGGCTATGCGATTGGTGGATAAAGGAGTCAATCCGTTAGTATTTCCGGGGTTACATTTGGCGGTTACAAGTGATGAATCAAAGATGATTAATTTTAATAACAATCCGAAAGTGATTGTTTCTGCCTCCGGTATGTGTGAGGCGGGCCGTATCAGGCATCATTTGAAACATAATTTATGGCGACAGGAATGTACCGTGCTGTTCGTGGGGTATCAGGCGGTAGGAACTCTTGGTAGAAAGTTAATCGATGGAGCACCATCTGTGAAATTGTTCGGTGAAAATATTGAAGTTTGTGCCAATATAGAAAGCTTAAAGGGTATCAGCGGACATGCGGACCAGAAGGGACTTCTTGCATGGCTACGAGGATTTGAGACGCCACTTTCCCATGTGTTTGTGGTTCACGGTGAAGATGCCGTAACAGAAGAATTTGCCCAGACGGTTACAGAAACCTTTGGCTGTCCTGCCTTTGCACCGTTTTCCGGCGCAGTGGTGGATTTAGCTGCCAATCAGATTGTAAGCGTAGGTGTTAAGGCGCCGAAGAAAGCGGTGGAAAAACCGGGTAAATTGCGTGCCCAGACAGCCTTTAACAGGGTAGTGGAAGCCGGAAAACATTTGATGAGTGTGATATTAAAAAATGAGGGGCTTGCAAACAAGGAACTTGCAAAGTTTGAAAGCCAGATAAGAAATCTTGCGGATAAGTGGGACAGATAAGTTGTCAAGGACTAAAAGTTTTTTTATTTTTGAAAGAGAAGAATAGGTAAGAGCCATCTTGTGCATCATTTTACTATTACGAAATGTGATAGGAGGATAAACGAGATGGCTCTTAGTAAAGTAGAGATATGTGGGGTAGATACGTCGAAGCTTCCAATCCTAAAGGAAGAGGAAAAGGCGGCTTTGTTAAAACGGATAAAAGAGGGAGATGAAAGTGCAAAAGAAGAGTATATCAAAGGGAATTTGAGGTTAGTACTAAGCGTCATCAAGAGGTTTTCCAGTAGCAATGAAAATCCGGACGATTTGTTTCAAATCGGATGCATCGGACTAATTAAGGCAATCAACAATTTCAATACGGAGCTGGATGTAAAATTTTCCACCTATGCAGT
>JAZRCJ010000070.1:0-45597 GCA_045659705.1 Faecalimonas sp. | reverse complement strand
ATGAGAGTAGAATCTGTTGACGAAGTAGAAATCATCCGTCGTATGACAGAAGGCATCTATGATGAAGCTGAATACCAGAAAGCTCTTGCATGGGCAAAAGAAAAATGCGTTATCGGTTTTGATAAGAACCCTGATTTCGTTAAAAATAGTCCAGAAAAAGCTGAAGAACAGTTTGAATTCGTAGTTAAGATGGCGGTTATCATACAGGAAATGATGAATGGATGCAAGACACTTCCAGAAGGATGCGAAGAAGAAGCAGTTGGACACAATGCTATCGCAGCTGGTTTCCAGGGACAGAGACAGTGGACAGACTTCTATCCAAACTGTGACTTCCCAGAAGCAGTACTTAATACATCATTTGACTGGAACGGAGCAAGAGAACCATATATCCTTGCTACAGAAAATGACGTACTCAATGGTATTGGTATGTTATTCATGAAACTCTTAACAAACAGAGCTCAGATGTTCGCAGATGTTCGTACATATTGGAGCGGAGATGCTATTAAGAGAGTAACAGGTTATGAAATCGAAGGAAAAGCAAAAGATTCTGATGGTGTTATCCACTTAATCAACTCTGGTGCTTGCTGTCTTGACGCTTGTGGTGAAGTAAAAGACGAAAACGGCAACGGCGTTATGAAACAATGGTTCGAAATGACAGAGGAAGATCAAGATGCTGTTATGGCAGCAACTACATGGAATGCAGCTGATAACGGATACTTCCGTGGTGGCGGGTACTCTTCACGTTTCTTGACAAGAGCTGAAATGCCAGCTACAATGATTAGACTTAACCTTGTGAAAGGTTTAGGACCAGTTCTTCAGATCGCTGAAGGATGGACAGTTGCTCTTCCAGATGATGTTTCTGATATCCTTTGGAAACGTACTGACTATACATGGCTATGTACATGGTTTGCTCCAAGATGTGATCACAAAGAAGGTTCTTACTTTAAGACAGCTTACGAAGTGATGAACAACTGGGGTGCTAACCACGGTGCTATTTCTTACGGACACATCGGTGCTGACCTTATCACAATGTGCTCTATGCTTAGAATTCCAGTTTGTATGCACAACGTACCAGATGAAGATATCTATCGCCCATCTGCATGGAATGCATTCGGTATGGATAAAGAAGCTGCTGATTACAGAGCATGTGCGACATACGGACCAATGTACAAAAAATACTAATTCATATATGTCGTATAGAAGCTTACGCAACCGCGTAAGCTTCTATACAAAAAAGGAGAATATTATGTTAAAAGGAATTCCAAAAATTTTATCGCCAGAATTATTGAAAGTGTTATGTGAAATGGGACATAGCGACCGTCTCGTAATTGCAGACGGAAATTTCCCGGTTGAATCAATGGGGAAAAATGCTATCGTTATCCGTATGGATGGACATGGTGTTCCGGAAATCTTAGATGCAATTCTTCAGGTGATGCCACTTGATGCATATGTAGAAAAACCAGTGAATTTGATGCAGTTGATGCCTTGTGATGAAGGTAAGATTGCAACTCCAATTTGGGATACATACAAAGAAATCGTAGCAAAACATGATGAACGTGGTGCTGACGCAGTTGGAAACATCGAACGTTTTGCGTTCTATGACGAAGCTGAAAAAGTATACGCAATCGTGGCTACAAGTGAATCGGCAGTTTATGCAAATGTAATGATTCAAAAAGGCGTAGTAATCGCATAATAAAAGGTATAAAAAATGGGCACATCATTAAGATGTGTCCATTTTGTTATGCTTTGTTAATCATCGTCTTCGTTTTCCTCGTCTTCGTCGTAGAATCCTTCAGGAATGTAAATGTGTACTTTTTCTACACGGTTTTTGTCCAGTGAAGCAACAACTAGACGGATACCACTTTCTGTTGTGATTTCATCGCCTTCGTCTGGATGACGATCTAAGTTTTCGATAATAAACCCGCCAAGAGAATCATAATCTTCCGATTCTAATTCTAATTCCAAACGGTCGTTCAAATCATCAAGGCTCATAGAACCTTCTGCAATATATTCGTTGTCGTTTACTTGTTTTAAAATTTCTTCTTCTTCATTCACATCGTATTCATCGTGGATTTCACCTACGATTTCTTCAAGGATATCTTCCAATGTAATAAGACCGGCTGTTTCGCCATATTCATCCAATACAATGGCGATGTTGTAAGAAGATTCTCTCATTTCCACTAAAAGTTCAGATATATTTTTGTGTTCATACGTGAAGTATGCTTCCCTTAAAATGTCACGAACATGAAAGTTTTTGGTATTGTCATATAAAAGCAAGTCTTTCATATTAATAGTACCGATGACATTATCCGTTGTTTCCTCGTAAACAGGAAGGCGGGTGAACTTGTCCTCGCGGAAAATATCTATCAATTCATTATAAGAACTTTCTACATCTGCAAAAGTCACGTTGACACGAGGTACCATAACATCCTTTGCTTTTGCATCGCCAAGGTCGAACACGTTGTTAATCATTTCGCGTTCTTCCTCTTCAATGACACCACTTTCATGGCTAACATCTACAATCGTACGAAGCTCTTCTTCGGTCATGGCATCCGGTTTAGCATTTGGATCAATTCGAATAATGAAGAAGATTACACGAGAAATAGCATTGATAATGATGCTAAGAGGTGTGATAATCCACATAATAAAACGAATTGGATACGCATATGATAAAGCAAGTGTTTCGGCGTGAATAGTGGCAACAGTCTTTGGTGTGATTTCACCAAAAATCAAAATGGCAACAGTAATGATTGCAGTTGCAATCGCTACGGCAGAACCACCAAGATTATATGCAATGGTAGTGGTCAATGCAGATGCAGAGAGATTAACAATGTTATTGCCGATTAAAATGGCGCTTAACAATTTTCCCATATCCTCTGTAATCTGAAGCACAACTTTTGCTTGCTTGTTACCATCCTCTGCCAAAGAACGCATGCGGATTTTGTTTACGGTTGTCAAACATGTCTCTGCTGATGAAAAGAAAGCAGATAGTAATAATAAAATAACTAATACAATATACTGTATGGCGGCACTAGGGTCCACTGATACATCATCTCCTTTGTTTTAACATATTTAGTTTAATATACCCCATTTCTTGCCATTTTGCAAGTCCTCGTTGAATTTGCACGTGGATTGTTGTATGATTAAGAAGTAAGATTTGAGAGACGATGGAGAATTTTATATGAGTATAACATTTTATGAAAAGTTAACTAAAAACATAGATAAAGCGCGTGTGCTGACAGATGAACCAATGAGCAAACACACGACATTTCGTGTGGGTGGCAATGCAGATTATTTTGTTGTTGTCAAAAACGCGGAAGAGATTAAATGTGTGTTAAAGCTCTGCAAAGAAGAGAATATTCCTTATTATATATTAGGAAATGGAAGCAATCTTCTTGTAGGCGATGGTGGATATCGAGGGGTCATTATTCAAATCTGGAAAGAGATGAGTAATATTAAGGTTGAAGGTGCAGGGATTCGTGCGCAGGCAGGAGTACTGCTTTCAAAAATAGGAAATGTAGCGTTGGATGCTGGGCTTACAGGGTTTGAGTTCGCTGCTGGTATTCCGGGGTGCTTAGGCGGAGCTGTAATGATGAATGCGGGGGCCTATGGCGGAGAGATGAAAGATGTCTTGAAGGAAGTGACGGTGCTCACAGAAGATGGTGAATGCTTAACGTTACAAAACGAGGAATTGGAATTGGGTTATCGTACCAGTATCGTGGCAAAAAAAGGGTATATTGTACTAGAAGCCTTCATACAATTGGAGCAAGGGGACAAGGATAAAATTAAAGAAAGAATGAATGAACTAAAGTTGCAAAGAACCACAAAGCAGCCACTGGAATATCCGAGTGCAGGAAGTACCTTTAAAAGACCGGAAGGCTATTTTGCGGGAAAACTAATCCAAGATGCCGGACTTAGAGGATTTCAGGTAGGAGGAGCTCAAGTATCGGAAAAACATTGTGGATTTGTAATTAATAAAGGCGGCGCTACGGCAGCCGATATTATGGAGCTTGTAAGCAAAGTGCAAGAGAAAATACAGGCAGAGTTTGGTGTACAACTTGAGATGGAGATAAAACGATTAGGAGAATTTTAGGCGATGAGAGTAGTGATTGTGACAGGTATGTCGGGAGCGGGAAAGAGTACTGCGTTAAAGATGTTAGAAGACGCAGGCTATTTCTGTGTGGATAATTTGCCGATTCCGCTTTTGCCGATGTTGTCAGAATTGCTGCGTGATCAGAATACAGAAGTTCATAAAGTTGCTCTTGGCATTGATATCCGTGGGCGCTATACATTTGAAGAAATAGAAAATGTATTGCAAGATGTCCAGGCGGAGATTTTGTTTCTGGATGCAGAGGATGATGTGTTGGTGAGAAGATACAAAGAAACCAGACGAAATCATCCATTGGCCGGAGACGGGCGATTGAACGAAGGGATCGAAAAAGAAAGACAGGAAATAGAAATATTTCGAGAGAAAGCGAATTATATTCTAGACACTAGCCAGATGCTTACCAGGGAATTAAAGGCGGAGCTAGATAAGATTTTTGTGAAAAACAAAGCATTTCAAAATCTATATGTGACGGTGCTTTCTTTTGGATTTAAGTATGGAATTCCAAATGATGCGGATTTGGTTTTTGATGTGCGATTTTTGCCAAATCCATATTATATAGAAGCATTACGTTTCAAGACGGGGAATGACAAAGAAGTACGTGACTTCGTTATGGGAAATGAAAATGCAGAAGCATTTTTGGATAAGCTGGAAGATATGGTCACTTTCTTGCTTCCAAACTATGTGGAAGAAGGGAAGAATCAATTGGTAGTAGCCATTGGATGTACCGGCGGAAAACATCGCTCGGTTACGCTGGCAAATGCCCTATATGAAAGACTTTCAAGACAAGAGGGCTTTGGAATAAAAATAGAACATCGGGATAGTGAAAAAGATGCAAAACGAAAAAAATAGAGAAAAAGCGGAACGTTCTTTTTCTGCAAAGGTGAAAGAAGAGTTGGCGAGACAATGGACACCTGCAAAACATTGCCAGATAGCAGAACTCACAGCGCTTATTGTTATGTGTGGAGGTATCCGAATTGACAGCAGAGAAAGATATTCCATAAGAATTCATACAGAAAATATATCTGTTGCAAGAAAATACTTTACATTAGTCAAAAAAACATTTAATATAGATACAGACATTCTTGTATCGCAGAATCGCATTCACAAGAATGTCTCTTATACTGTCAGCATCAAATCTCATGAAGATGCGATGAAGATACTTCATGCCACAAAAATTATGGACGACAGTGATGAAATAAAAGAACTGTCGATAGATAAAACTTGCTGTAAGAGAGCGTTCCTTAGAGGCGCTTTTTTGGCGAATGGTTCCATGAGTAATCCGCAAAAGGCATATCATTTAGAAATTGTCTGCATGACAAGAGGACGTGCCGAGCAGATCAAAGGTATGATTGACAGTTTTGGGCTAGAAGCTAAAATTGTAATAAGAAAGAAAACCTATGTTGTATATCTGAAGGAAGGTTCTCAGATTGTGGACCTTTTGAATGTCATGGAAGCACCAGTCGCTTTGATGGAACTAGAAAACATAAGGATACTAAAAGAGATGCGCAATTCGGTAAACCGCAAGGTGAATTGCGAGACGGCGAATATTAATAAGACGGTGTCAGCAGCTGTGAAACAAGTAGAAGACATTGCCTATATCAGGGATACTATCGGGTTACAAGGACTTGCCGAAGGCTTGGAGGAAATTGCCACATTACGTTTGCAATATCCGGAAGCTACATTAAAAGAATTAGGCGAGCTACTCTCGGAACCAGTTGGGAAATCGGGAGTGAATCACAGGCTTAGGAAATTAAGTGCGATTGCGCAGGACCTAAGGGAGAACAAGGAGGAAGAAAAAGATGATTAAAAAAGCAGTGACAGTAAGATGTGTGGATGGATTGGAAGCACGTCCGATTGCCATGTTAGTACAAAAGGCTAGTCAGTTTTCAAGCCTTGTACATATTGAAGTGGGTACGAAAAAAGTAAATGCCAAAAGCATTATGGGGATGATGTCCCTGAATGTAGGAAACGGCGACCAAATTGTAGTTGTTACAGATGGAACAGATGAAGCCGCTGCAGCTCAGGAAATTGAAATGTACTTGAGTAACCAATAATATGTAAAAGGAAAGAGCATTTGTATGCTCTTTTTGTTTAGGAAAAACTTTGTTGAAAGGAGACGGTTGCAATGAAAGAATTGTTATTCATTTATAACCCAAATGCGGGAAAAGGGCTTGTGAAAGCAAAGTTGTCGGATATCATTGATATTTTTGTCAAAGCAGGTTATGAGGTGACAATTTATCCGACCCAAAAATATCAGGATGCTTACAATAAAGTTGTAGAACTAAAAAAAGAATATGATTTAGTCGTGTGTAGCGGTGGCGACGGAACATTAGATGAAGTGGTTACGGGGATGATGCATCGAGAAAAGAAGATGCCGATCGGATATATCCCTGCCGGAACTACAAATGATTTTGCGAATAGCCTGCACATCCCGAGGGAGATGTTTAAAGCGGCAGATGTTGCAGTAAATGGTGCCTTGTTTTCTTGTGATGTGGGAACATTTAATGATGACAATTTTATCTATATTGCGGCTTTCGGTTTATTTACAGATGTGTCTTATCAGACGAATCAAAATGTAAAGAATGTGTTGGGGCATTTGGCATACGTATTGGAAGGCGTAAAGCGTTTATATGATGTGCCGTCTTATCGCATCAAAGTAACGCATGACGGAGAAGTGTTGGAAGATGAGTTTATCTATGGTATGGTGACGAATTCTCGTTCTGTTGGCGGATTTCGTCATATGGTTGGAAAAAATGTGGTGTTTGACGATGGCGAGTTTGAGGTGACGCTTATTAAGACACCAAAGACACTAGCTTCTTTACAAGAAATCATAGCGGCTCTTTTGATTGAACAGATAGATACAAAGTATATGTATTCTTTTAAAGCCAAACATATTGAGTTTGAATCTCTGGAAGAAGTTGCCTGGACATTAGATGGCGAGTTTGGTGGCGTTCACGACAAAGTCTGTATAGAAAACCAACAAAAAAGTTTGCAGATTATGGTGCGCAAAGATTATATTAAATCATTGGCAAAAACCCCGGAAGTGTTAGAGGGAAGGAACTAATACAACTGAAAAGGATAAAAATAAAAAGTACTTGTATATTGGAAGAAAATGATTTACAATATACGAGTACGACTAAGGCCCGTTGGTCAAGCGGTCAAGACGCTAGCCTCTCACGCTGGAATCAGGGGTTCGATTCCCCTACGGGTCACTATGAGAGGACGAATATCATTCGTCCTCTTTTTAAAAAAACAAATTGGAGGTAGTACATATGTTAGTATCAGCAAAAGAGATGCTTGAAAAAGCAAAAGCAGGTCACTACGCAGTAGGACAGTTTAACATTAACAACTTAGAATGGACAAAAGCCATTTTACTTACAGCTCAGGAATGTAATTCACCAGTTATCCTTGGTGTTTCTGAAGGAGCAGGAAAATACATGGCAGGTTATAAGACCGTTGTAGGTATGGTAAATGGAATGTTAGAAGAACTGAACACCACAGTTCCTGTAGCAATTCATTTGGATCACGGTAGCTATGAAGGATGTATGAAATGTATCGAAGCAGGATTTTCTTCTATTATGTTCGATGGTTCACACTATCCAATCGAAGAAAACGTTGCAAAGACAAAAGAGTTAGTTGCAATCTGTAATGAAAAAGGAATGTCTTTGGAAGCAGAAGTTGGTTCTATCGGTGGAGAAGAAGATGGCGTGATCGGACGTGGTGAATGTGCAGATCCGAACGAATGTAAGGCAATCGCAGACCTTGGTATTTCAATGCTTGCAGCAGGTATCGGTAATATCCACGGAAAATATCCTGAAAATTGGGAAGGACTTAGCTTTGAAACATTGGATGCAATCCAGCAGCTTACAGGAGATATGCCGCTTGTACTTCACGGTGGAACAGGTATCCCAGAAGATATGATTAAAAAAGCAATCGATTTAGGTGTTGCTAAGATTAACGTTAACACAGAATGTCAGTTGGCATTTGCAGCTGCAACTCGTGAATATGTAGAAGCTGGAAAAGATTTACAGGGTAAAGGATTTGACCCACGTAAATTATTGGCTCCTGGTACAGAAGCTATCAAAGCTACAGTAAAAGCAAAAATGGAATTATTTGGTTCTATTAACAAGGCTTAATAAAACATATTAGAAAAAAAGGCGACGGATGAGAGAAATCTGTCGCCTTCATTATTGCTTTTTTAAAGAAAATAGGGTATTTTTAATAGGGAAATTGTTATATTACAATGCAGAAAGGTAGAGAATATGAGCGAATTTATGAATGTAGCAGAGATTTTTGGCGAAAATGTTTTTAATGATTCCGTTATGCAGGAACGCTTGCCGCAAGACGTGTACATCGAATTAAAGAAGACTATTCAAGAAGGAAAAGAATTGGAGTCTTCCGTTGCAGATGTGGTTGCAAATGAGATGAAGGAGTGGGCAATTGAAAGAGGTGCCACTCATTATTCGCATTGGTTCCAGCCGCTCACAGGGGCAACTGCAGAAAAGCATGACTCTTTTATTTCTGCACCGGGCGTAGATGGCAAAGTGTTGATGGAGTTTTCAGGAAAAGCCTTAGTGAAGGGAGAACCGGATGCATCATCATTCCCGTCAGGAGGTTTGCGTGCTACGTTTGAAGCCCGCGGGTATACGGCTTGGGATTGTACATCACCGGCGTTTATTAAGAAAGATGCTACGGGCGAGACTGCCATTTTATATATACCGACTGCGTTTTGTTCTTATAAAGGGGAAGCATTGGATCAAAAGACCCCACTGCTTCGTTCCATGCAGGCCATTGACAAAGAGGCGGTAAGACTTCTTCGTCTGTTTGGAAATACCACATCCCAGAAGGTGACACCGTCTGTAGGTGTGGAACAAGAATATTTTTTGGTAGATAGGGACAAGTATTTAAAACGAAAAGACTTGGTATTCTCAGGAAGAACCTTGTTTGGGGCAATGCCGCCGAAAGGGCAGGAATTAGATGATCACTATTTTGGAGCTATTCGTGAAAGAATTGCTCTGTTTATGAAAGATGTCAATGAGGAACTTTGGAAACTTGGTGTTGCTGCGAAGACACAGCATAACGAAGTGGCGCCGGGGCAACATGAATTGGCACCGATTTATGCACAGTGTAATGTAGCTGTTGACCACAACCAGTTGGTGATGGAGACATTAAAGAAGGTGGCGTATCGCCATAATCTACAGTGTGTGCTTCATGAAAAACCATTTGCAGGTGTAAATGGTTCTGGTAAGCATAATAACTGGTCCTTGGTTACAGATGACGGAATCAATATTATGAATCCGGGAAAAACACCGCATGAAAATACACAGTTCCTGTTAGTGCTGACTTGTATTTTACGAGCAGTAGACAGACATGCAGATTTACTTCGTGAGTCGGCAGCTGATGTGGGAAATGACCATCGACTTGGTGCAAACGAAGCGCCGCCGGCGATTATCTCCGTATATCTGGGAGAACAGTTGGAAGACGTGCTTGCGCAACTTATTAGAAAAGGTGAAGCGACACATAGTTTGAAGGGTGAACGCTTAAATACCGGTGTTGCAACTTTGCCGGATTTCAGAAAAGATGCTACCGACAGAAACAGAACATCACCGTTTGCATTTACCGGTAATAAATTTGAGTTCCGTATGGTTGGTTCTAGAGATTCTGTGGCAGAGCCAAACGTGGTACTAAATACAATTGTGGCCGAAGCCTTCAGTGAGGCGTGCGATGTTTTGGAAAAAGCAGAAGATTTTGATACTGCAGTGAATGAACTTATACAGCAGTACGCTACCGAGCATCAGAGAATTATATTTAATGGAAATGGATATTCTGATGAGTGGGTGGAAGAAGCAAAAAGACGTGGCCTTCCAAATATCGACAACATGGTAGATACCATCGCCTGCCTGACAACAGATAAAGCAGTAGAAATGTTTGGAAAATTTGGCGTATTTACAAGAACAGAGTTAGAGTCTCGTGCAGAGATTCAATACGAGGCGTATGCCAAGGCTATTAATATAGAAGCAAGAGCGATGATTGATATTGCCAGCAAGCACATTATTCCGGCAGTAATCAAATATATTACATCCCTTGCAACATCTGTAAATCAAGTGAAAGAGGCTTGTGGAATGGCAACAGTGGAAGTTCAGACAGAGCTACTCCAAGAATGTTCACAGCTTCTTGTAGACACAAAAGATGCTCTAAAACATCTGACAGAGATGACAGAAGGTGTTTGCCGTAATGCTTCGGCATACGAACAGGCACATGCATTTAGGGATCGGGTAGTTCCGGCAATGGAAGCGTTGCGAGAACCAGTAGATCGATTGGAAATGTTGGTAAATAAAGAAATGTGGCCGATGCCATCTTATGGAGATTTGTTGTTCGAAGTATAAGATGGGGACACCCCGAAACGCAATTTAGCACGTAGTAAAAATGAAATTTACTACGTGCTAATTTTTTGTTTTTACAAAGTAAAAAGACCAGCGGGGGAGCCACTAGTCTTTTTGAGGGGAGTATAAATAATTAATAAGGGGTTGTAGAAATCGCTTTCTACAACGAGTAGTATAATATAAACTGGAAAAAAAAGCAAGTTAAAAATTAACATTTTATGAAAATGTGAAAAACGAAATGAGATGCATAAAAAAAGATTGTTTAGACATACTAAGAACGTAACAATAAACAATTAGGAGGAATAATATCATGGACAAAAATAACAATATGTCAAGAAACAACTCAAACAACAACTCAAACAATAACTCAAACAACAGCTCAAACTCACAGAACAAGAGTAAAAATGCAAGCAATGCAAACTCACAGAACAAAAGCTCAAACAATAGTTCAAACAAAAACAATTACTAAGAGCGAAGGGGACCGAAAAGGTCCCCTTTTTTCAAGGAGTTCTTTTCGGTTATTGCTTGACATCGTTTTGGGATATACGTAATATAAAGAAGAGAACCGAAGGAGGAAGACCATGGAAAGATTAGAGTTGATTGCGCCTTGCCATTTTGGGCTGGAGGCAGTTTTAAAAAGAGAAATACAGGATTTGGGATATGAGATTGCAAGTGTGGACAATGGAAGAGTGTCTTTTTATGGAGATGTAAAAGCAATCTGTAGAGCAAATATTTTCCTGCGCACGGCGGAGAGAGTTCTTTTAAAGGCGGGAGAATTTAAAGCCCACACTTTTGAAGAATTATTTCAAGGGACAAAACAAATTCCATGGGAGAAATATATTCCAAAGGATGGCAAATTTTGGGTGGCAAAAGCTGCTTCTGTGAATAGTAAATTATTTAGCCCATCTGATATACAGTCTATTATGAAAAAAGCGATGGTAAATCGTATGAAAGAATATTATGATGTAGACTGGTTTGAAGAAAATGGGGCGTCATATCCAATACGTGTGTTTTTGATGAAAGATGTGGTGACTGTAGGAATAGATACTTCTGGTGTGTCTTTACATAAGAGAGGATACAGACAGCTGTCCGGGAAAGCGCCGATTACAGAAACTTTGGCGGCGGCACTTATATTATTGACGCCGTGGAAGAAAGATCGAATTTTGGTGGACCCGTTTTGCGGAAGTGGAACATTTCCGATAGAGGCAGCTATGATTGCGGCTAACATTGCACCAGGGATGAATCGCTCTTTTACTGCAGAGGAATGGGAGAATTTCATTCCGAAAAAAGCATGGTATGAAGCCATTGACGAGGCCAATGAAAAGATAGATGATACTATTGAAGTGGACATTCAAGGATATGATATTGACGGAGACGTAATACGTGTAGCGCGAGAAAATGCAAAAGAAGCGGGAGTGGATCATTTGATTCATTTCCAACAGCGTGGGGTGAAGGAGTTGCGTCATCCGAAAAAATATGGATTTATTATTACCAATCCGCCATATGGTGAGCGATTGGAAGAAAAGAAAGATTTGCCTGCATTGTATCATGATTTTGGCGAGAGCTATAAAATGTTAGACAGTTGGTCTGCATATATGATTACTAGTTATGAGGACGCTGAAAAATATTTTGGGAAAAAGGCGGATAAGAACAGGAAAATTTATAACGGTATGTTAAAAACCTATTTTTATCAATTTATGGGTCCGAGACCGCCGAAGAAAAATAAGGAGGAGCGATAGATGAGAATTATATTTGCTACCGGAAATGAAAATAAGATGAAAGAAATCCGTATGATTTTGGCGGATTTGGGAATGCCTATTTTATCGATGAAAGAGGCGGGCATCGATGTAGATGTAGTAGAAGATGGCACTACATTTGAAGAAAATGCGTTAATAAAGGCTACGGAGATTGCAAAGTTAACAGAGGATAGCATCGTGCTTGCAGATGACTCGGGGCTTGAAATTGATTATCTTGGCGGAGAACCGGGAATTTACTCGGCAAGATATGCTGGCGTAGATACTTCCTATGATATTAAGAACAATCTGCTTCTCGAAAGACTTCAAGGAGTTCCGGATGAAGAGCGTACGGCACGCTTTGTCTGTGCCATTGCAGCAGCATTTCCAGACGGAACTACAGAGGTGGTAAGAGGTACAATCGAAGGAATCATTGGTCATGAAATCATCGGTGAAAATGGTTTTGGATATGACCCGATTTTCTATGTGCCGGAGTATCAGTGCACAACAGCTCAGATGTCCCCGGAACAGAAGAATGAACTGAGTCATAGAGGGGAAGCACTTCGAATGATGCGTAAAGTGATGGAGCAAAAATATGCGAATTCTGATTGTTAGTGATACCCACAGAAAACATGGGAATTTAGAGGATGTGTTAGAAAAAGAAGGACCGATTGATTTGTTTATTCATGCGGGAGATGTGGAAGAAGAGTACTATATCGATGCCATGGTTGAGTGCCCGAAGCATGTGGTTGCAGGTAACAATGATTATTTTACCTATTTGCCGAAAGAAAAGGAATTCTGTATAGGGAAATACAAAGTATTCCTTACCCATGGACATAATTACCGTTTATATATGGGAACGCAGTACTTAGAACAAGCGGCAAGGCAGCGAGGCGTGGATGTTGTGATTTATGGACATACACATAGACCAAACATAGAACATGTGGAGGGTCTTACTATTATAAATCCTGGAAGTATTTCTGAGCCGCGTCAAAGCGGAAGAGATGCCACTTATATAATAGCAGAAGTGGATTCAAAGGGAAAAATTTCGTTTGATTTGCGGGCTTTATAGGCATAAAAAAGTTTTGTAAAAAAAATAAAAAAAGTTGTTGACATTTTCGTGACACCACTATATAATAGCTATTGTGTCACGGAAGTGGCGCAAAAAGAATACTTACGGGGTGTGGCTCAGCTTGGCTAGAGCGCCTGGTTTGGGACCAGGAGGTCGCAGGTTCGAATCCTGTCACCCCGACTTTATGCGGGTGTAGTTCAATGGTAGAACACTAGCCTTCCAAGCTAGATACGTGGGTTCGATTCCCATCACCCGCTTTCCTAAAGCCCAAAAGGCGAGGGGGAATTGAATAGTGAGTGTTTGTAGCTCAGTTGGATAGAGCAACGGCCTTCTAAGCCGTGGGTCAGGGGTTCGAATCCCTTCAAGCACGTTTTGTGGTGGATATGGTGCAGTTGGTTAGCGCGCCAGATTGTGGTTCTGGATGTCGTGGGTTCGAGTCCCACTATCCACCCTCTTTTTTTAACTATTTTTAGGAAATAATGGGCTATCGCCAAGCGGTAAGGCACAGGACTTTGACTCCTGCAGTCGTTGGTTCGAATCCAACTAGCCCAGCTTATGGAGCATTAGCTCAGTCGGTAGAGCACTTGACTTTTAATCAAGTTGTCCGGGGTTCGAATCCCCGATGCTTCACTTTTGCGGATGTGGCGGAACTGGCAGACGCGCTAGACTTAGGATCTAGTGGGAGACCGTGCAGGTTCGATTCCTGTCATCCGCATAAAAAAGGAACTCAAGTATTTTGATAAGTACTTGAGTTCTTTTTTTGTCATATTCACAGGCGCCAAGCAGATTGGAAAGCAAGAGGAAAATTATAGTGAAGCGCAAAAATATGTGTTATAATGACAAAATAATATGGAAAAAGGGAGAACGATTATGCGAATATTTATCATTGGAGGTTCCGGCCATGTCGGTGCATTCCTAACACAAATATTGATAGAAAAGGGTCATGAAGTTGCAATTGGTGGTCGTAGAGATACAACCAAGAAAAACCCACTTTTGAAAGGAGCAAGTTTTATTTCATGCAATTCCGAAGATATTACAAGTTTAAAAACGATTGCGGAGCGACAAGCATTCGATGTGGTCGTAGATTTTCCGGGAACAGCGTGGAATGCATGGGAGGTGTTCAAAGATAGTGTAGCTCATGTTATCGCGTGTGGATCTCTTTGGATGTATGGAGAGCCGAAAGTGATTCCAACACCGGAACAATTTTTTGAAAGATGCTTCTTTGAAGGATATGCAGTACGATTTGAACAGCTACTCAAAATGATAGAAGATTCTGAAAATCATAAGGCAGCATTTTCAGCGGTGATGCCGCCAAATATTTGCGGACCGGGCAAAATCCCGCTTGATACAAGTGGTGGACGTGATATAGAAGTGCATCGTGCCAATATGCGAGGCGAAACTGTTTATCTCCCAGAAGGACCGCAGGCAATGATTATGCCGTGTGACGCATACGATTTGGCGATGATATTTGCCTTGGCAATTGAAAATCGTGAAAAGGCAGATGGTCAAATGTTTAACGGCGGAACAAAGGGAGCTATGACAGTATCTCAATTTGTACAGACTATGGGCGAAATTTATGGGGTGGAAATCCCAATTACTTATGTGTCTTGGAAGGAATACATTGAAAAGTATAATCCACAACAAGGTGCATGGTGGCATTTTTATGCTCATATGTACCCAGATATTTCCAAGGCAGAAACACTTCTTGGATATCAACCAAAATACACGTCCAAGGAAGCTCTTGAACGTGCAGTGAATTGGATGAAAGACCAAGGTCTTATTTCATAATAGAAGCCTTATATTCGCTAGGCGTCATATGCGTGAAAGATTTAAAACATTTCGAAAAGTATTGCGGGTTATCAAAGTGCAACATATCTGCAATCTGTGTCATGTTATAGTTCCCTTCACGGATAAGGCGTCTGGCTTCTTTTATTTTAAGGGAATTGTAGTACTTGATAATGCCATTGTCGCGGTAAAGCGAAAATAGTTGTTTTACTGTACTTTCACTTTTTCCTACTACTTTGGCTACATCGCTTATCGTAACCTTCCCGTAGACATTTTCCTGAAGATAGTCCAAAATCTCTTTTACATTATAAGGGATATTTACGCCATCAATGACATAGCTTTGTCGCATTTGTTTCGTAAGGACATCCGTGTTGCGACATAGTTTGATCAGGAAGATTTCCAATAGGTTTTTGGTCATCTGACTGCTGCCAAAAGGAGCCGGTGTAATTTTTTCCAACTGTTGTAGGAGAGGATTTCGCTGATCCACTAGGCGGAAACTGGATAATCCTTCTTCGAAAAGTGTTGATAACAACGTCTTTTCTTCTGCATTCAAACGAAAGATTTTCCCCTCGAAATTTTTCATGGCGCGACTTTTGCATTCGAAAGTAATAATACTCACATTCGGTGCTACGTTGTCATTGCCCGATAAATTGTGAAATTCATTTGGCTTATGGAATGTCATCTCTCCGCTTTTTAAGACAAAGCGATTTTTGTCTGCGGTACATATCATTTCCCCTTTGTCAACATACACCATTTCCCAAAAATCGTGGCGCTCACCCTCGTAGGAAAAACTCTTGGAAAATTCCATATAAAAAATAGTAATAATTTTTTCAATATTAAAAACCTTGTCAAAGCTTACGCGTGTAAAATTATCTTTCATAAAAAACCCTCATTGTCTGATTTTATAAATATTATAACTGATTTTACACTTTCATGTAAAGGGTAACTTGCTATAATGGGGCTATAGAATGCGAAAATATAATAAGGAGGTATTTTATGTATACAGTATTAGCAATCTCTTGTCATCCGGATGACATGGAAATCGCTTGTGCAGGAACACTGCTAAAATGTAAGGAACGTGGCGATAGAGTTGTAGTATGCCACTTGTCCAGCGGTAACTTAGGGCATGAAATCATTCCGCCGGATGAGCTTACAGTAATGCGTGCGAAGGAAGCGCAAAACAGTGGTGCACTGGGTGGTTTTGAGGTTATGTGGGGTGGATTTAATGACCTTGAAATCTATGATAACAACAAAGAAGCCAGAGATAAGGTAGTAGATATTATCAAACAGGTCGATCCAGACTTTATTATTACGCATGACCCTAACGACTATATGCCGGACCACACAGCAGTATCAAGACTTGTATTTGATGCTTGTTTTACGGCAACACTTCCGAATTATCATACAAAGACAGAAGGAAGAGCAAGAATGGTACCGGTGTACTATATGGATACCTTGGCAGGTGTTGATTTCCAACCAACAGAATATGTGGATGTAACACCATATATCGATAAAAAATTGGAAATGTTAAACTGCCATGAATCACAGATCGTGTGGATGAGAGACCATGACCATATTGATTTTCCTGATATGGTGAAGACTTGCTGCAGATACCGTGGCTTCCAGTGCGGTGCTGATTATGCAGAAGGATTCAAACAATGTCAGGTTTATTTAAAAGGAACAACAAAACGATTATTACCATAATGAAAAGGAGAGAAAGATTATGAATTTTAACTCAACAGTAAAAGGTTCAGCCCTTGAAGGCTTCTATCCAGCAGGATGGGATTTTGACAAAATTGATGCATGTATCGATGCACCGGAGACAATTACAGACAGACAACCTCATTGGAACAAGGATTTCACACCAATCAAATGTGACAGTCTTGGCGAATTTGAAACATACATGGGACATGAAATTGCAATGCAGATTAAGCTTGCAAAAGAAAGAGGAGAAAAGATTGCGTTTATTCTTCCTGTAGGTCCTATGGGTATGTACAAATGGGTTGTTTATTTCTTGCAAGAATGGAAAGTTTCTTGTGAACATGTTTATACATTTAACATGGATGAATGGGCAGATGCAGAAGGAAACACATTAGCTCCAGATAACCCGGGTGCATTCCAGTATGCAATGGAGCAAGCGCTCTTTAATCCACTTGGTGAACTTACTGTACCAAAGGATCAGAGAAACTTTGCAACAAAGGAAAATCTTCCTACATATCCAGAAAAAATCGCTGCTTTAAAAGCAGAAGGTGCAAAATTAGTGCTTGTATATGGTATCGGTAGAATGTGCCACATCGCATTCTGGGAGCCACAATTTGCAGCTGATTATGCAACAGAGGAAGAATGGAGAGCACAGCCATACGGAATCGCAGTGAAGATTCATCCACTTACAGTAGAACAGAATGCATTTACAAGCTTTAAGTCAAGAACAACTTTAGTACCATGTCGCGCAAATACAATTGGTCCTGGTCTTATGTTCCAGGCTGATTATGCGATCGGTGGAGCTGACGGAACACTTGGAAGAGGAATGCAGTGGCAGGGAATGTCTCTTTGGATGACACTTCGCTATGGAACAACACCATGGATTACATCTTCTTACATTCCAACACTTGCAGGTAGATTGTTCTTCTTAAAAGAGCTTGCAGGACCATTGGAAGCGGAGTGTAACTAATAAGATGAGTGAAAAAACAGGAATTGCCGTTGTAGGCAGTATATTGGTAGATAAGATTAATGAAATTATGGCATATCCGGAATGCGGACAATTAACCCAGATTGTGAGTTTGGAAAAATCAGTGGGTGGCTGCGTTCCGAATGTAGCCCTAGATTTAAAGAAGATCTGTCCTGACATTACCATTAAGGCGATTGGTAAAATTGGTGATGATGAGGAAGGGGCATATGTGTCAGAAGTGCTTGAGGCAGGTGGCGTAGATGTAGAGGGTTTTGTCGTTGCAAAAGGGCAAAAAACTAGCTTTACAGAAGTAATGAGTGTGGTTGACGGACAACGCACATTCTTCACCTATCCGGGCGCAAGTGCTGATTTTGGATATGCAGATATTGATTTTGATAATGTAAATACAAAGATTTTCCATTTGGGATATTTTCTTCTTTTGCAGAAAATCGATGATGGAGAAGGATTGGACGTGCTTAAGAAAGCAAGAGAAATGGGGATGAAGACTTCCATCGATTTGGTAAGTGAGAATTCGGACCGTTATGCGTTAGTTCTTCCATGTCTTCCATACACCGATTATTTGATTGTTAATGAAGAAGAAGCAGGAAAGCTTGCAGGTGTAGAGCCGACCAATGACAATCTGGTAGAGATAGCGAAAGTACTGCTTGATAAAGGCGTTCAGGAAAAAGTTATCATTCATAAGCCAGATGTTGCAGTATGTGTTTCAAGAGAAAGTGAAACGGTAGTTGGTTCCTACGTATTGCCAAAAGGATATATTAAAGGAACTACAGGAGCAGGGGATGCTTTCTGCGCAGGTTCTTTAATTGGTATTTACAAAGGCTGGACAGACAAAGAGACATTGGAGTTCGCGTCAGCCAGTGCCGTGATGGCGCTTGGAACCGCAGGGGCTACAGATGGTCTTAAGACAGAAGCAGAAATCAGAGGATTCTGCAGCCAGTTTGACAGACGAGAAGTATAACATTGGAGGGATAGAAAATGTTAGTAACAATGAATGAAGTGTTGCATGATGCGAAAAAGGGTCATTATGCAGTAGGTTTGTTTAATGCCGTTACTTTGGAATTAGCTCAAGGTATTATCAATGCGGCTGAGGAAACCGGTTCACCGGTTATCTTCGGAACAGCGGAAGTATTGCTTCCATATAACTCTTTGGAAGACCTTGCTATGATTTTAGTTCCAATGGCAAAAAGAGCAAAAGTGCCGGTAGTATTACATTTAGACCACGGCTTACATAAAGAAACTTGTATCAAGGCATTGGACCTTGGATTTTCTTCTATTATGTATGATTGTTCTTTGGATTCTTATGAAGAAAACTGTAGAAAAGTAAAAGAGATGGCTGATATTGCACATTCTTATGGTGCATCAATCGAAGGTGAGATTGGACACGTAGGAGGTGCGGAAGGTGCAGCTACAGCAGAGGCACAGGAAGATGCATCAAAATACTACACACAGCCAGAAGAAGCGAAAGATTTCGTGGAACGTACTGGCGTAGATGCATTGGCAATCGCGGTTGGTACTGCACATGGTGCATATAAATTGCCACCGAAGCTTGATTTTGACAGAATTAGACAGATTGCTTCTACAATACCGACACCACTTGTACTTCATGGTGGTTCTGGACTTTCTGATGATGATTTTAGAAAAGCAATTGAAGCTGGTATTTCAAAGGTAAATATCTTTACAGATATTAACGTATCAGCGGTGGAAGCATTCTTCCGCAACTTTAGCGAAATGAACAAAGGTATCATTGATGTGGTTCCGGCAGTTCGTGAGGCTATAAAGCAATCCGTTATTGAAAAGATGAAACTCTTTAACAGTTGCGGAAAAGCAGGCAATATGCCACAACAGGCAAATGATGCAATTGTTCGCCAGGTGGTAGAACAGGTGCTTCGTGAAATGGGAGCTAGATAAGATTTAGCATAGCAAGTAATAAGACCGTAACTCTCTATATAGCGAGTTACGGTTTTTGTTGTTATTCTTTGGAAAATACGCTATAATATGGGGTAATGAAGGGAGAGGAATGATTATGGACAGTCAATTTAATTTCTTATACTTGCGTGCCAAGGCTATTACGCAGGATGAAAAAAGAGCGAGGGCGTTGGTACAGGAAGTGAATTATGAGGCTATGCTAGAGGAACTTTCCGAGGATGAAATGTATGAAATGATGGGAAAGATGGTGTATAGCATAGGCGCATCGCAATTTCGTGAGAAGAAAGAGCGCGAAGCAGAAAAGCTGGAAATCAGGGAGGCTGATTTGGAAGAATGCCCGTCAGAGCTTTCAGGGGAGCAGAAAGAAACTTTGGCAGGCGTGTTGGAAAAATTGCCGGATTTGTATTTGGCAACAGTAATGGCATTTTACTATGATTGCATGACAGTCGAAGAAGTTGCAAAGGTGATGAATTGTACAGTTCAGGCAGTTCAATACCGATTGAATTATACAAGAAAATGTATGGAAGATGAACTACCGGCACATATTCCATTTTCTGTGGATGTTGTTAAGCAGACGATTTTGGCGTGGACCAAAGAGCAGGCAGAAAATTTAGGGGAAGAAGCTTGCGAAGAAGTGGCTATGAAACGCGAGAAAGAAGAGTGGGCAAACTCTTTGACATTTTTACCACCATTGCCGAAAAAAGTGGTGGTAGAAGAACCTGAAGTTGAGGTAGAGCCTGAGACTATAGAAGAACCAGAAGTACCAGCAGAGCCAGAAGTACCAGCAGAGCCAGAGGTACCGGCAGAGCCAGAGGTACCGGCAGAGCCAGAAGTACCGGCAGAACCAGAAGTACCGGCAGAACCAGAAGTACCGGCAGAACCAGAGGTGCCAGCAGAGCCAGAAGTACCGGCAGAACCAGAAGTACCGGCAGAACCAGAAGTACCAGCAGAGCCGGAAGCTGAAGAAGAACCAGAAGTTAAAGTAGAGCCAACGGTAGCAGCAGAGCCAGAGGTGGAAGAACCGAAAAAGAAAAAGGGTAAAGGCGCGTTCTGGATATTGGTGGTAGTTTTGATTTTGGGCGTTGGTGCGTGGGCAGTTACGGGTCCGTGGAAGGAAGAAAGTAAAGAACTCATAGCACTAATTGATGATTATATAAATCCAGAAACACAAGAACCAGAAACACAGGAACCAGAAGCACAGGAACCAGTGGTACAGGAACCGGTGGAAGAAGAACCGAAAGTAGAAGAACCACAAGTGCAAGAGCCGCAAGTGCAGGAGCCGCAAGTAGAAGAACCGCAGGTAGAGGAACCAGTGGAAGAAAAAGATTCTACATATTTATTTGCAGATAGTGACAAAGTTCTTTTGAAAGAAAGTCAACTTAAAAAATGCTCAAAAGCACAACTTCGTCTTGCTCGTAACGAAATTTACGCACGATATGGTGTGGTTTTCGGTGTAGAAGATTTGGATACATACTTCGGAAAGAAATCTTGGTATAAACCAAAGATGAACATTACAGAGTTTTATGAAAAAGTAGAGATGAATATGGTGGAAGAACAGAATCTCATCTTGATACAAAAAGTAGAACAACAAAAATAATTAGAATGGTGTGGCACTTTTTTGCTACACCATTTTTATATTAGGAAAAACTGCACATAATAAACAAAAAAAGAAAGTTGAGAATAATTATGTGCGGGATTGTAGGTTATATAGGTAACGGAGAGGTAAAAGAGGTTTTGTTTCGTTCTTTGGAACTGTTGGAACATAGAGGATACGACAGCGTGGGAATTGCAATGCGAGAAGAGGAAACGAAAGAAACGTACATTTGCAAATGCGTTGGAAAAGTGCAGGAATTGAGAAAACAATGTAAAGAAAAGGGCGAGTTTCATTGTGGAATGGGACATACAAGATGGGCTACCCATGGAGGAGTCAGCAAGGAAAATGCACATCCACATAAATGCGGGAAAGTTACACTTGTACACAACGGAATTATTGAAAACTATAGGGAACTCATAGATGATTACGAATTGCAAGGGATGCTAAGCTCGAAGACAGACAGTGAAGTGGTGGCTGCCTTACTGGCTCATTTTTACGATGGAGATGCCAGGAAGGCAATTAGAAGAACGGTGAAAAAATTAAAAGGGACCTATGCACTTGTCATTATGTTTGAGGATCAGCCGGGGAATATCTATGCCATCCGAAATGTTAGCCCGATAGTAGTCGCAAAAGGAGCGGATGGCACATTGCTGACTTCAGACCTAACTGCAATTGGATGGTTTTCCAAGGAGTATTTTATCGTACCGGAATACCGTATCTTACAAATAGAAAATGGGGAAATGTCGCTCACTGATTTAGATGGAAGATGGGAGCTGCCTGAGATTTTGACCATCGATTGGGAAGTTGGCGAGCTGGGCAAAAAGGGATATTCCTTTTATATGGAAAAAGAAATTATGGAACAACCGGAAGTGATATTGGCAACGCTTAAAGCACGAATAAAAAATGGGTTGCCTGACTTTAGTTATGATGGATTAGATGACAAACTGCTACTTACATGTGACAAAATCTGTATTGTAGCCTGCGGTACCGCCATGCATGCGGGGCTAGTGGCAAAGGCATTGATAAAATCTATGTTGCGAATACCTGTGGATGTGGAATTGGCATCGGAGTTTTTGTATTCCGAACCGTTGATAAATGAAAAAACGTTGATTATCGCTATTTCTCAATCAGGGGAGACAGTGGATACGTTGGAAGCCACCAAGTATGCAAGACTGCGTGGCGCAAAATGCCTTTCCATATTAAATGTGAGAGGCTCGGCCATATCTCGCGTGAGTGATTATGTCATTTACACCAATGCAGGACCGGAGATAGCAGTGGCCAGTACGAAGGCTTATACGACTCAGCTTACAATTTTGTATCTGCTTATCGCGAAGATGGCACATTTACGAGGCGTATATACAGAGATGCAGGTGAAGGGATATGTAAAACAATTGAAGGAAGTTCCCGATAAGATAAAGGACGTGCTGAAACAGAAAAAAGAAATTCATAAAGTAGCAAGGAAGATTTTGGAGGCGAAAGATTTGTTTATGATTGGTCGAGGCTTGGATTATTCTGTTCTCGTAGAAGGCTCTCTCAAATTGAAAGAAGTTTCCTACATTCATTCGGAAGCCTATGCGGCTGGGGAATTAAAACACGGACCGATTGCCCTTATTACAAATCATACACCGGTAGTTGCACTTTCCACGCAAAATAAATTGCTCAGCAAGGAGTTGTCAAACATAAAAGAGGTCAGTGCCCGAGGTGCAGAGGTAGTATTGTTTATAAAGGAAACATTAAAAGAAGAAGTAAAGGAAGAGTATCATATGATTTTACTTCCTGATATGGAGGATCGGTTTATGGCATTTCCTGCAGCGGTAGCCTTGCAATTGTTGGCATATTATGTGTCTTTGGACAAGGGTTTTGACGTGGATAAACCAAGAAATCTCGCGAAAGTTGTAACTGTAGAATAAAAAATCAGAAAAAATTAAAAAATATTTTAAAATTGTATTGACAAATCAAAAATCGGTGCTATAATAACAGTATAAACAAGATAAATAAAGTTAATAACAGACAAAGAAAAGATGTCTACTATTAAAATTATTTATAGTTTAGATAGCTTTCGAGGCATCGGAATCGAGAAAGCAAATAAGTAACAGGAGGTACAGACCACCAAAAACTTAAATTAAAAAAACTCAAGAAAAAAGGTTTCATGAAATCGAAATAATGAAACAGGAAGAGGAAAAACCGATGTACGATGAATCAAAGTAAAGAGGAGTATCGATGATGTTAACCATTGATACTCCTCTTTATATTATGTGGAAAATGGGGTGAGGCGGATTAAGAAAAAGGTCCGGTGAACCTTTTTCCCGCCGAACCGACCGACGAGTCATTTATGACGAGGAGACCTTGAACCTTGGTTTCAAGGGACTCATCGTCATAAAACAAAACAAGAGCAGGTTGACCTGCCCTTGCTTTGTTTCTTATGCGGAAGATGGGACTTGAACCCACACGTAGTTGCCCACACTAGAACCTGAATCTAGCTCGTCTGCCATTCCGACACTTCCGCTAACAGGAGTTATTCTATCACAGAAATAAAAGGAAGGCAAGAGAGAATAGGAGAAAAATCATATGGAAAAACAACAACAATTACAGAAAATGATAGATGAATGTAACAATATTGTGTTCTTTGGAGGTGCCGGTGTTTCTACGGAAAGCGGCATCCCGGATTTTCGAAGTGCAGATGGTTTATACCAAGAGGAATATGTGTATCCACCGGAGCAGGTAGTAAGTCACACTTTCTTTGTTCAAAAGACAAAACTGTTTTATGAATTCTATAAAGATAAGATGATGTTTCTTGATGCAAAGCCGAATAAGGCACATCTGAAACTGGCCCAGTTAGAAGAGGCAGGAAAGTTGAAAGCAGTGATTACTCAGAATATTGACGGTTTGCATCAGATGGCGGGGAGTAAAAATGTATTGGAATTGCACGGGAGCATCTATCGCAATTATTGTCAACAGTGTGGTAAATTCTATGACGCGACATATGTAAAGAACGTAGATGGAATTCCGAGGTGTGAGTGCGGTGGTATTATTAAACCGGATGTAGTTCTCTATGAAGAAGGTCTTGACAATACGGTAATTCAAAAAACAGTAAGAGCTATTAGCCAGGCCGACATGTTAATTATTGGAGGTACTTCGCTAGTTGTATATCCGGCAGCTGGTTTTATAGATTATTTTCGAGGAAAATATTTAGTGGTATTGAATAAAAGTACAACATCAAGAGATACATACGCGGATCTTTGCATACAGGAACCGATTGGCGAAGTACTTGGAAATATTAGAGTGAAAAAATAAGATTGTGCGAGAAAGTTTCGCACAATCTTTTTATCTGCATATATCACAACCGAGTTTACAACCGGTCGGGGTCCCAGCATTGCCTCCAAGGGCGGTTTCGCGATATTCAAACGGAAGGCTTTTTCCCACGCGATGCATCGCTTCTAACATTTCATCAAACGGTATCGGGTGAGTAATTCCACTTAAGACTAACTCCGCAGAGGTAATTGCGTTTGCTACTCCGATAGCATTACGGCTTTGACAAGGAGATTCCACCAAGCCGGCAATCGGATCACATACAAGACCAAGTAGATTGGAAATGGCAAGGCTTGCTGCTGCAAGACACATCTCGGGGCTACCACCCATCATTTCTACAATTGCACTTGCTGCCATTGCACTTGCTGCGCCGACTTCTGCCTGACATCCGGCTTCTGCACCGGATACGGAAGCATTGTGCATAAATAAATATCCGACAGCACTTGCATTTAAAAGTCCACGGTATAAATCATCATCTGTGAGTTGTTTTTCTTCCTGAAGTGCCAAAAGTACACCCGGAAGTACGCCGGCAGAACCTGCAGTAGGGGCCGCTACAATAAGTCCCATAGAGGCGTTGATTTCTAACACTGCCATACTATATGAAATCGCTTTGGAAAGCATAGAACCACACACGGAAGAAGCCAAAGTACCGTGTTTGGCAACCTGTTTTGCTTCGCCACCAATCAGCCCGCCAATTGATTTTGCTGGGTTTGTGAGTGGGCGGGTTGCAGCATTTTTCATAATAGAAAGCGCAGTCTCTAATTTCTTATCAACTTCTGGCTCTGCAAGAGAACCGACTGTGATTTCACGAAGCTTCATCACCGAAGAAATCGGGAGGGAAGCATCTTCGCATCGTTCTAATAATTCTTGTCCTGTTAAAAAATTCATACGAACGCCCTCCTTACACTTGAATTAACATCAAATCCGATACATTTGGATTGGTACGAATTTTGTCTAATACACGTTCCGGTATCGGTTCATCGGATTCAACAACAGTAAAAGCAGTAGCACCTTTGTCTTCGCGGAAAAGACGCATAAAAGCGATATTTACTTCTTGCTCGCTAAGCGCCTGCGTGATATGTGCGACAACGCCAGGTGTATCTTTTTGTTCTATAATCAGGGTGCTGTATTCACCGGTGAATTCTACATCAATGTCATTGATGCGAACGATTTTCATTTTTCCACCGCCAATTGACTCACCACGTATGGAAAGTGTACGACCCGTCACACCGACAATGTCGATATCAGCAGTATTTGGGTGCTCAGTAACTGTTTTTTCATCGATGATATATTTATATTCTACGCCCATTTCTTCTGCTAAAGAAAAGGCATCGCGAATACGCTCATCGTCAGTGGCACACCCTAATATTCCGCCAAGAAGGGCACGGTCTGTTCCATGACCACGATAAGTTTTTGCAAAAGAACCATACAAAGTAAAGGTTACTTTTTTGATATCTTCCGGAAACATCTTTCGCGCCATAAGAGCGATAGAAACGGCGCCGGCAGTATGTGAGCTGGAAGGACCAATCATATTTGGTCCGATAACGTCAAAAATGCTTAGAAAATTCATAATAATGACACTCCTCTTTCTAATATTCCATTCATATGGGCAATTGCTGTGCCGTAATTGGTCATCGGCACATTTTGTCGCAGTGCTATTGCCATACGATATTCCATTTCTTTTTGGGTTAACATACAGCCACCGCAATGAACAATCAGTTGATATTCGGATAAATCTTCTGGGAACTCTGTGCCGCTTGTAAAAGTAAAGTTTAATGATTTTCCGGTATATTTTTTCATCCAATTCGGCAACTTTACTGTTCCGATATCATTGCATTGGCGATGGTGTGTGCAACCTTCGGAAATTAAAATTTTATCGTTATCTTTTAGTTTATCCAGCGTTTTGGCTCCCGTTACCAAAGTTTCCAAATCCCCTTTAAATCTTGCAAACAGAATAGAGAAGGATGTAAGTATCACATCGTCAGGCACAACCTTTGCCACGGATTGGAATACTTGGCTGTCAGTAATAACAAGTTTTGGCTTTTGCGCTAGTTTGTTTAAGGTATCAGATAGTTCCGTATCTTTTGTAACCACTGCAATGGCGCCAATATCTAAAATCTCACGAATTGTTTGCTGTTGCGGTAAGATAAGTCTTCCCTTTGGTGCAGATTCGTCTATCGGAACAACAAGTACAACCACATCAAGCGGATTAATCAAATCGGCTACGATGTAACGCTGCGTTTCAAGTAAAGGCGCAAGCTTTGCAATCTGCTCTTTTAACTTATGAATACCGTCGCCGGTCTTTGCACTGACGCAAACAGAAATTGCATCTGTCGGTATATTTGAAGCAGTTCCTATATCACATTTGTTGAAGACTACGATAAAGGGAAGGTTCTTGTTTTGTATTTTTTCTAAAATTCTTTCATCTTCAGTTGTCATTCCGAGTGTACTGTCAATGACAAGAATGGCAATCTCTGTTTTGTTTAATGCCTGAAATGTCTTTTCGATGCGAAGTGCACCAAGCTCGCCTTCGTCGTCAAGTCCCGGCGTATCGATTAGGACAACCGGACCGAGAGGAAGCAGTTCCATTGCTTTAAAGACAGGGTCCGTAGTAGTTCCAGCCACTTCCGATACAATGGCAAGGTTTTGCCCAGTAAGGGCATTGATGAGACTGGATTTCCCTGCGTTTCGTTTTCCAAAAATCCCGATATGGATACGATTGGCGGATGGAGTTTGATTCAAATGCATAATCAGTTCCTCCTTTTCAATTTAAAATCTAAAATCACGTCGATTATCTTCGGCAATTGCCTTTAAGTTTTCTCGTACAACCTGGCGTACTTTTTCATTTGGAACGTTTTGAAGCTCTTTTTCGATTAAAGCATCCCCTACTATTTTGGTTTCCGATGAAGCATAATCGGTAAGGTACTCTTTTAATGTCATGAGAGCGTTTGGCTGACAACAGTTTTGAATCTGTCCGCTCTTACACAGTTCCATAAAACGGTCGCCAGTTCTGCCTTCGCGGTAGCAAGCGGTGCAAAAGCTTGGGATATAGCCAAGTTCCATCAGCCATTTTACAACTTCGTCCAAGGTTCTAGTATCGCTGACATCAAATTGGGAAGAATCTTCTTCCTCTGGTTCTACTTCGGCATAGCCACCCACACTTGTTTTAGAACCGCCACTAATCTGCGATACACCGAGGTGTAATACACGTTCGCGACATTCCTGGCTTTCTCTGGTGGAAATAATCATTCCCGTATATGGAACCGCAATTCGGATACACGCTACAATTTTTGCAAAGGTGTCATCGTCGATTCCGTTGGTAAATGAAGAAGCATCAATGTCATCTGCGTTGCGAAGCCTTGGCACACTGATGGTATGAGGCCCTACGCCCCACACGGTTTCTAAGTGTTCTGCGTGCATTAAAAGACCTGCAAATTCATAGCGATATTTATCAAGACCAAATAATACGCCGATACCCACATCGTCAATTCCACCTTCCATAGCACGGTCCATAGCTTCCGTATGGTAAGCATAATCATGCTTTGGCCCAGTTGGATGCAATTCCAAATAGCTTTCTTTGTGATAAGTTTCCTGGAATAGAATATAAGTGCCGATTCCAGCTTCTTTTAATTTTCCATAATTTTCCACGGTGGTAGCTGCAATGTTTACATTCACGCGGCGGATAGCACCATTTTTATGTTTGATGCTATAAATCGTATCAATACATTCTAGGATATATTCTATCGGATTGTGAACTGGGTCTTCGCCGGCCTCTAAGGCAAGACGTTTGTGTCCCATATCTTGCAAGGCAATGACTTCCTTTTTCACTTCTTCCTGTGTTAGTTTTTTTCTTGGAATCTTTTTGTTTTTTAAATGGTACGGGCAGTAGGTGCAACCGTTAATGCAGTAGTTTGACAGGTAAAGAGGTGCAAACATCACAATACGGTTTCCGTAAAAATCTTGTTTGAGTTGGTTGGCAAGTTCGTAGATTTCCTGATTTTTTTCTTCGATTTCACAGGCAAGAAGAACAGAGGCTTCTCGGTGGGAAAGGCCTTTTTTCTCTTTTGCCTTTTCTATAATCGCTGTGATGAGTGCCTCGTCATCCTTATGCGCATCTGCATAAGAGAGAGTATCAAGGATTTCTTCGTGACTGATAAATTCTTCTGCGATTTTTGATGCCGGATTATACATTGCTATGTCCTCCTTTGTGTTTTGCATCACCACGGGATACTACAATTCGATATCCAATGGATTCCATTTGTTTCGTAAGTTCAGACAAACCACTTGCGGCTTCTGCACCGGTGTGTAGTTTGTTGTTATATAAGGTATAGTTGTCTTTCGCCAAGTCTGGTGACAGGTTTGGCATAATGACATTGGCACCTGCCAAGATTCCGAGTTCCCGGCCATTTTCTGCTATGGTTCCAAGGGCAGTGGTAGCAGGGAGTAATGCGGTAGGTAACGTCAAACGCACCAGACCTAGCATGAAGAGTGTCAGGTCTAAAGAACCTGGTGTTTTACTTCCATATGGCGTGTCACAATGTGGAATAAATGGTCCTATGCCAACCATATCCGGTTGTAGCTCTTTTAAGAACAATAAATCCTCTGCCAAATGGTCTTCTGTCTGATAAGGCGACCCAACCATAAAACCGGCCCCCACTTGATACCCTAGTTCTTTCAAGTTCCAAAGACATTCTTTTCGGTTTGCCAAGGAAAGAGTGGAAGGGTGCAACCTTTTATAATGGCCTTCGTTTGCAGTCTCATGGCGTAGCAAATAGCGGTCAGCCCCAGCTTCTTTATAGGCATTGTAACTTTCGCGAGATTTTTCGCCAATGGAAAGTGTAAGGGCGCAGTCTGGATGTCGTTCCTTGATGGAAGTGATAATATCCACCACCCTGTCATCGGAAAAATAAGGGTCCTCACCGCCTTGTAATACAAAGGTGCGAAAGCCAAGCTTGTATCCTTCTTCGCAACAAGTCAAAATAGTTTCCTTTGTCAGTCGAAAACGGTTGGCATTTTCATTACCCCTTCGAATTCCACAGTAAAAACAATCATTTTTACAGTAGTTGGTAAATTCAATCAGGCCGCGAATGTAGATATCTTTTGCGTAATGCAGCTGCCTGATTTCGCGGGCTTGCTGAAAAAGATAGTCCGAAAGCTCAGGTGTCCTATTTTTAATTAATAATACATACTCTTCTTGTTCCAAAGTATGTGTTGTTTTTAATTTGTCGATTAATGTTTTCATGAGAAAAGTATAGCATAAAATAGGGAGATTGACACAAGAAAATGATTGACGAATACAAAAAGTGATACTATAATGGGTCATAGATAAAAGCGATGACGGAACCAGTAACTATTTGGAAATATCCAGAGAGAGAAGCATATGCTGAGAGCTTCTTATATGAAAGAATAGCGAAGACCACTCCCGAGCTGCGTGCGATGAGCATTGCCGAATTTCCGCGTTAAGGAAATAAAAGTGAAACGTAAGGTGGAACCGTGTGTTAGAGTGACGCACCCTTAAGCAACGAAGGTTGTTTTAGGGTGTTTTTTTATTCCCTCAAACAACGAACAAACGACATATAAATTAGGAGGAAACCAAAATGAAAGTAATGTTAAAAGACGGCTCTAGTATGGAATTTGATTCAGGTGTATCCGTATTGGAAGTTGCAAAAAGTATTAGCGAAGGGCTTGCACGTGCAGCGTGTGCAGCAAAAGTAAATGGTGAAGTTGTAGATATCAGAACAGAACTATCAGAAGATTGCAGTCTAGAGATTTTGACTTTTAGAGATGATGAAGGAAAGAAAGCTTTTAGACATACTGCATCTCACATTATGGCGCAAGCAGTAAAGAGATTATATCCGGATACAAAGCTTGCAATCGGACCATCGATTGATGATGGATTCTATTATGATTTCGATAGAGAAAGTGCATTTTCTGCAGATGAACTTGCAGATATCGAAAAGGAAATGAAGAAGATTGTAAAAGAAAATATTAAGATTGAGAGATTTTCTCTTCCTAGAGAAGAAGCAATCAAATTCATGGAAGAAAGAGAAGAACCATACAAAGTGGAACTTATTCAAGACCTTCCGGAAGATGCAGAAATTTCGTTCTATCAGCAAGGTGATTTTGTAGATCTTTGTGCTGGACCACATCTTATGAGCACAAAGGCAATCAAAGCGTATAAACTCATTTCTTCTTCTATGGCTTATTGGAGAGGAGATTCTAATAAAGCACAGCTTCAGCGTATCTATGCAACTGCTTATGATAACAAAGATGATTTGGCAGCGCATATGGCACATTTGGAAGACATTAAAAAGCGTGACCATAATAGACTTGGTCGAGAGATGGAACTCTTTGCAACAGTTGATGTTGTAGGACAAGGGCTTCCACTTATGCTTCCGAACGGTGTGAAGATGATTATGAAGCTTCAAAGATGGATTGAAGATTTGGAAGATAAAGAATGGGGCTATGTTCGTACAAAGACTCCGCTTATGGCAAAATCAGATCTTTATAAGATTTCCGGACACTGGGATCACTATAAAGATGGTATGTTTGTTCTTGGTGACGAGGAAAAAGACAAAGAAGTATTTGCACTTCGTCCAATGACATGTCCATTCCAGTATTATGTATACAAAAATTCACAGAAGTCATACAGAGACCTTCCATACAGAATGGGTGAGACTTCTACTTTATTTAGAAATGAAGATTCCGGTGAAATGCACGGACTTACTCGTGTTCGTCAGTTTACAATCAGTGAAGGACACAATGTAATTCGTCCTGACCAGGCAGAAGAAGAATTGCAGAACTGCTTGAACCTTGCTATTTATATTTTAACTACATTGGGATTGGAAAATGACGTAACTTATCGTCTTTCAAAATGGGACCCGAATAATACAGAAAAATACCTCGGTGATGAAACGTATTGGGAAAGTACACAGGATGCGCTTCGTCAGATTTTGATGGAAAAGGGAATCAACTTTACAGAAGCAGATGGAGAAGCTGCTTTCTACGGACCAAAGATTGATATTCAGGCAAAGAATGTATATGGAAAAGAAGATACCATGATTACAATCCAGCTTGACTGTGCAATCGCTGAAAAATTCGATATGTACTATATCGACCAGAATGGCGACAAGGTTCGTCCATACATCATTCATAGAACATCCCTTGGATGTTATGAAAGAACACTGGCATGGCTGATTGAAAAATACGCAGGAAAATTCCCGACATGGCTTTGTCCGGAACAGGTTCGTATCTTGCCAATTTCTGAAAAATATGCAGATTATGCAGAAAAGGTAAGAAAAGAACTTGCGTTAAACGGTGTGGATGTAACAGTAGATAATCGTTCAGAAAAGATTGGATACAAGATTCGTGAAGCTCGCCTTGCAAGACTTCCATACATGTTAATCGTAGGAGAGCAAGAAGAAGCAGAAGGACTTGTTTCTGTAAGAAGTCGTTTTGCAGGCGATGAAGGACAAAAGGCAATTGGTGAGTTTGTAGACCAGGTTTGCAAGGAAATCCGCACAAAAGAAATTCGTAAAGAAGAAGGAAATGAATAATGAAAGCGAAACAGGTAATCGCCGTTGTAATCGCATGTCTTGCGATTGTTGCAACAGGGCTTGTGGGCGTTGCTACTAACGCATTGCAGGCAAAACAAACGGAAACCAAGAAAGAGAAAACAAATATCTGGACATCGGATTTCTTGAGTGAAGAAATTGTACTTCCAACAGACGATTTTGTCGGCCAAGTAAATGTGGAAGGCGAGATTATGCCAAGCACAGATGATGTTTTTGCTACTGTTGGTGGGTATGACCACGATGCGACTATGAAGTATATCGATGCGATGATAGAGGCGGAGAATAATAAAGGAATTTTGCTTTATATCAATACGCCTGGCGGCACCGTATATGAAAGTGATGAGTTGTACTTAAAGCTAATGGAGTATAAGAAAGTAACCGGACGACCAATTTGGGCGTATTTTGGTGCAGAAGCTTGTTCCGGTGGTTACTACATTGCTATGGCAGCAGACCGCATTGTGGCAAACCGCAACTGTTGGACAGGTTCCATCGGTGTTGTGATATCTTTGGTGAACTGTAAAGACTTGTATGACAAGTTGGGTGTAAAGGAAATCGATATTACAAGTGGCGCAAATAAAGCCATGGGCTCTATGGGATTGGATCTTACGAAAGAACAGCAGGATATTTTGCAAAGTCTTGTGGACGAAGCTTATGACCAATTTGTAGGTATTGTTTGTGAAGGACGAAAGTTGGATGAAAAAACGGTTCGCAAATTGGCGGATGGGCGCATCTATTCGGCAAAGCAGGCAATGGAACATAAATTGGTAGATGCAGTAGGTTCTTTGGAAGAGGAAAAGAAAGAGTTTGCAAAGCAATATAAATTTCCAGAAGACATCACATATTTTGAACCGGAAGATGAGATGGCAGACTTTTGGGGCAACCTATTTGCAACAATTCGAAAGGTGAGCCCAAAGACAGAGTTAGAACTTGCAACGGATATTATGGAAAACAGAGGAAACGGGGTGCTAAAATACTATGCAAAATAAAGCAAATAGCACCGTATACGCAGGTTTCTTTGTTAGGTTAGCTGCATATCTGATTGATACATTGCTTGTGGGAGTAGCGCTTCTGGTGGTGAAACTACCGATTTGGATTTCCTCCCTTGCAAGCCCGGATAATCTGGTTGTGAAAGATTTTATTTTTCAATATTCCATTGCAGACATCGTCATCTATGCACTCAGTGTGACGTATTTCATTCTGATGACCTATTTTACAGGTGCTACTTTGGGCAAGAAGTTGTTGCATATCAAAGTAGTGAGCGCAAGCGGACGGAGACTTAAACTACTGGAAGTGATATTTCGGGAGACGATAGGCAGGTTCTTGTCTGCGTTAATAGCAAATGTGGGATATCTCATAATTGGGATACAACAGGAAAAAAGAGGATTGCATGATATTTTGAGCGACACGCAGGTTGTGTACTCGCATGTAAAGCAAGAGGTGGTAGAAACACCGATTGTTTATCATAAGGTAGAGGTGGCGCAACCTCAGCCGTATACCTATGTGCCGATTAGCTATGAGGAGAAAAAAGAAGAAGAGGAAACAGGTAATCAATAAAAATCGGAGGAATGATCAATGAATTTGGCATATGCAAAACAAGTGATTATGCAAGGTGAGACCGTGCTTGGAATTGAACTTGGTTCTACCAGAATCAAGGGTGTCCTGTTGGATGATAAGAACGAGATTTTGGCAATGGGTGGACATACATGGGAAAACCGTTTGGAAGATGGCGTATGGACCTATCATTTGGATGATGTATGGGCAGGTGTGCAGGATTGTTTCGCGGATTTGAAGAAGAATGTGCAAAATACTTATGGTGTGGATTTGGAAACAATCGGTGCCATCGGTATCAGTGCCATGATGCATGGATATCTTGTGTTTGATGAGAGCGAGAAGCTTCTTGCACCGTTTAGAACATGGAGAAATACCATGACAGAACCGGCAACCATAGAGCTTATGGAGCTATTTGACCACCAGATTCCACAGAGATGGAGCGTGGCACATCTCTATCAGTCCATTTTAGATGGATTGGACCATGTAAAAGAAATCAAATATATGACTACCTTATCAGGATATGTACATTGGATGTTGTCCGGAGAAAAGGTACTTGGTGTAGATGATGCTTCTGGTATGTTTCCAATTGATCCAGAAACAAAAACATATTATACAGATATGTTAGAAAAGTTCGATGCGAAGATTGCAGATAAAAACTATGCATGGAAGATTGAAGAAATTCTTCCAAAGGTATTGGTTGCAGGCGAAAACGCAGGCGTGCTTACAGAAGCAGGAGCTAAGCTTTTAGACCCTACAGGTACATTAAAGGCAAGCATTCCAATGTGCCCACCAGCAGGTGATGCAGGTACAGGAATGGTAGCTACGAACAGCGTGAAGGTGCGTACTGGTAATGTGTCAGCAGGAACCTCTGTATTCTCTATGATTGTATTGGAAAAGAATCTTTCTAAAGTATATCCGGAGATTGACATTGTGACCACACCAGAAGGAAATTCTGTGGCTATGGTACATTGTAATAACTGTACATCAGACCTCAATGCATGGGTGAACCTATTCAAAGAATTCTGCGATACATTTGGCGTTGAAATGGATATGAACAGATTGTATGGTGGGCTTTATAACAAAGCATTGGAAGGCGACAAAGACTGTGGCGGACTCTTGGCTTACAACTACTTCTCAGGAGAACATATTACACACTTTGAAGAAGGTCGTCCTTTATTCGTGCGTGAACAAAACTGCAACTTCACATTAGCGAACTTTATGAGAACTCACTTGCTGACTTCTCTTGGTGCAATTAAAGTGGGCAATGATTTACTAATTGAAAATGAGGGCGTAAAAGTAGATGCTATTTGGGGACATGGTGGTCTCTTTAAGACAGAAGGCGTAGGGCAGAAAGTACTTGCGGCAGCACTCAATACACCAGTTTCTGTTATGAAAACAGCTAGTGAAGGAGGAGCATGGGGTATTGCGGTTCTTGCTTCTTATATGCTGTGGAAAGAAGAAAATGAGGCACTTTGTGACTATTTGGAACACAAAATTTTTGCCAATGCAGAAAGTATGACAGTAGAACCAGATGTAGAAGACGTGGCAGGATTCCAAGTATTTATCGAAAGATACAAAGCAGGACTCGCAATTGAAAGAGCAGCAGTAGATAATTTGAAATAAAGCAGAAGGCGAAAACTTGGGGTCGAAAATTTCGGCCTCAAGTTAGCATTTTCCACATGTTATCCACACACATATCAACAAAAAACAAAGAGTTATCCACAAAGGAAAACTGTAATTTTATATAGATGTATGATACACTATGTATACATCAATTCATATTCTAAGGATCTAGTACTTGTCTTTAAGTACACATCTGATTTCAGGCAGTATCTGCCGCAAGAATTTCAATTTGATGAATCTAATATCAGAATGGAGGAGTGCCTATGCGGGTTAAAATGAGCATGTGATTTAGCGGAAATTCTACTAGAAAATAAAAGGCGAGTATGATAAACTTAAGAAAGAGAGGAAGAATGGGAAAGGATGTAAGAACGCAGTGGCATCCGGCTCTCTGTGCTGCGATGAGATTAGAGTTGCAAGAAGATGAGGAGTATTTGGAGTACATTAACGAATACAATTTGAGCATGAAACCGCTTCAGATGGATTTGTTAATTATAAAGAAACTTCGGGAGCTGGAGATTAAAAACGAGATAGGGAAGCTGTTTCGAACGCATAACATCGTAGAATATAAGTCGCCTGACGATTCGTTAAATGTGAACACTTATATGAAAGTAATGGCATATGCCTGCCTTTATAAGTCACAGGAAACGCATATAGGGGATATCGGATTAGATGATATTACGATTACGATGATAAGAGATCGAAAACCTATCAAGTTATTTCGGTGGTTTAGAAGACAAGAATATGAGATCACCGAAAAGTACAAAGGAATTTATTACATTACAAAAGAGAAGCATTTTCCGATGCAGATTATTGTTTCCAGTCGTCTATCCAAGGGAAACCAAAAGTGGCTTACTTTGTTAAGGAAAAACTTAGAAAAAGAAGATGCTAACAGGGTCGTTTTGCAGATGGTCACGCTAATAGGCGATTCGCAGAAGGAGTATGGCGATTCTGTATTACAGGTGGCTATGCAGGAAAATGAAGGACTGTTTAAAGAGATAAAAGAGGAGGAAAAGAAAGGTATGTGCCAAGCATTAAGAGACTTATTTCAGCCAGAATTAGACGAGGCCTTACAGCAAGGTAGGGAGCAAGGTAGGGAGCAAGGTATACAGCAAGGTATACAGCAGGGTATACAGCAGGGTATGCAACAAGGCATGCGTAATGCTGTCGAAAAATTACTTCAAGCAGGTAGCTCGGTTTTGGAAATTTCGAACATTATGGAAATGCCACAAGTAGAAGTGGAAGCTATTGCAAAAGGATTATAAAAAGGAAGACGGTCACATCAAAGTGGCCGTCTTCTCTTATTCTAGTACACTATCTAAATAATAGGAAAGGGAACGCTTTATATTTTCTTCAAAAGATGCCTTTCCATCGGTCATGGCCCATTCAAAGGCATTGCCGATAACAAGCATACGAATATCTGTTGTGATTTCCGCAATACTTAAGTTTAATGTAATTGCCTTTGCTGATACGGCTTTTTCTAAATATTGCTGTACCGTGACGATTGGATAAGGCCTCTCTGTACGAATGGTAGGGTTTAGCGCCTGATTGCGAGGATTGTAGTATCCGGCAATGAACTCAACGCCAAGCTTACGACAATATGTTACGTAATTTAAATATACTTCCACTATGGCCGTTTTTGCTTCGTCTTTGTTCTTTGGTATGGCTAGCAACTCCGGATTGATACTTGGTTGATCCTCTATATAATAAGAAAGCAAATCATCTTTTGTTTTGAAATGATGATAGAAGCTTCCGTTAGAGACACCGGCTTCCTCACATATATTTTTGATGGACAGATTTTCATAGCCGTTTTTTTGCAAAATGCGTTTGGCGGCTGCGAAAATTTTTTCTTTTGTTTCTTTTGATTTTTGTTCTTGTTTCATAACAATCCTCTTTTCAAAATGGAATAAAAACATTGTAGCATAAAATATTGGTAAAGACAAGAAAACAGAGTGAGTTCTAGAACACATTCTGTTTTGCTTTTTTGACTGATATCATATATAATACAAGGGTAATCTAAAACAGAGAGGATAGACCGTATGAATGTAAATCAAAAAATAACAGAAGAACTTGGCGTGAAAGAGTGGCAGATAGATGCAGCCGTGCAGTTAATCGATGAAGGATGTACTATTCCTTTTATTTCTCGTTATCGTAAAGAGGCGACAGGTTCTTTGAATGATGAACAATTAAGAAAACTTTATGAAAGATTAAAATACCTTCGTAACCTGGAAGAGAAAAAAGAACAGGTTTTAGCGACCATAGAAGAACAAGGGAAACTTACAGAGGAGCTTCGTGCGCAGATTTTGGCAGCGGAAACGCTGGTGGTGGTAGAAGATTTATACCGTCCGTACAGACCGAAGAGACGAACGAGAGCAACGGTTGCAAAGGAAAAGGGATTGGAACCTTTGGCTATGGTGATATTGCTGCAGAAGACAGATGTGCCGGTTGAGGAATTGGCGACAGAGTATTTGGATGCAGAAAAGGAAGTAAACACAGTGGAAGATGCAATCGCGGGAGCGATGGATATTATCGCGGAAATGATTGCAGATGAGGCGGATTATCGAATTGCACTTCGTGACCTTACAACGAAGCAAGGAAAAATGGTTTCGGTTGCAAAGGATGAAGAAGAGCAGTCTGTATATGAGATGTATTATAACTTTGAGGAGCCGATTACAAAACTTGCAGGACATCGTATATTGGCACTCAATCGTGGAGAAAAAGAAAAGTTTTTGAATGTTAAGATTGATGTTGAAGAAGAAAAGGCGTTGCAATATCTGGAGAAAAAAGTGATTTCTTCGGACAACGAATATACAACACCGATTTTAAAAGACACCATTGCAGATAGTTACAAACGCCTCATTGCTCCAGCAATTGAGCGTGAAATCAGAAATGATTTAACAGAGAAAGCAGAAGATGGAGCTATTGAAGTATTTGGTAAGAACTTAACCCAGCTTTTAATGCAACCGCCGATTGTAGGACAAGTCGTGCTTGGCTGGGACCCGGCGTTTCGAACAGGGTGTAAACTTGCTGTGGTAGATGCGACAGGGAAAGTCTTAGATACAACCGTTATTTTCCCGACGGCACCGACTACGCCGCAAAAGATTGCAGCGGCCAAAGACACTTTAAAGAAAATGATTAAGAAATATAATATTACCTTGTTTTCGGTAGGAAATGGTACAGCTTCGAGAGAATCAGAACAGATTATCGTGGATTTATTTAAAGAGATTCCAGAAAAGGTTCAATATATCATTACTAACGAAGCAGGAGCTTCGGTGTATTCAGCAAGTAAACTTGCAACCGAAGAATTCCCGAATTTTGATGTGGGACAAAGAAGTGCAGTTTCGATTGCAAGACGTCTTCAAGACCCGCTTGCGGAATTGGTTAAGATTGACCCAAAATCCATTGGCGTAGGTCAGTATCAGCATGATATGAACCAGAAGAAATTAAGCGAAGCACTTTCTGGTGTGGTTGAAGACTGTGTAAATAAAGTAGGTGTTGATTTAAATACAGCTTCGGCACCGCTATTAGCTTACATTTCCGGTGTCTCAGGCACCATTGCAAAGAATATCGTGGCATACCGCGAGGAAAATGGAAGCTTTACAGACAGAAAACAGCTTTTGAAAGTTGCGAAACTTGGGCCAAAGGCCTATGAGCAATGCGCCGGCTTTATGAGAATCAAAGGTGGGAAGAACCCACTTGATGGAACAAGTGTACATCCGGAAAGTTACGAAGCAGCACTTGCACTGTTGCAAAAACAAGGTTACACGGCAGAAGATATTGCAAGTGGCAACTTGAAAGGGTTGTCTAAAACCGTTAAAGATTATAAAGCATTGGCGGAGGAACTTCAGATTGGCGAACCGACACTTCGAGATATCGTAAGTGAGCTGGAAAAACCGGCTCGTGACCCGCGTGATGAGATGCCAAAACCGATCCTTCGCACGGATGTGTTGGAGATGAAGGATTTGACGGAAGGTATGATTTTAAAAGGTACCGTTCGTAATGTAATCGACTTTGGTGTATTTGTAGATATCGGTGTTCATCAGGATGGGCTAGTTCATATTTCACAACTTACAGATAAGAAATTTGTGAAACATCCACTGGAAGTGGTGAGTGTGGGCGATGTAGTTGAAGTCAAGGTTATGAGTGTAGACTTGCAGAAAAAGAGAATACAATTGACAATGAAATTGTAGAAAATTATAATGAAAAAGACAAAATCTTCAGGGCGGGGTGCGAGTCCCCACCGGCGGTGACAGTCCGCGAACCACGAGGTGTGGCCGAATCGGTGAAATTCCGATACCGACAGTAAAGTCTGGATGGGAGGAGAAAAGAAAATGAATGAAAAAAGTACTACGAATGTAAAGAGATTAACGCAGATAGGTATGCTTTCAGCCATTGCGGTTGTGCTTATGCTATTTGAGTTTGCGCTTCCGTTTGCGCCGAGCTTTTATGAGCTTGATTTTAGCGAAGTCCCGGTACTAGTTGGCTGCTTCGCCATGGGACCAGGTGCGGGCGTTGCTATTGAACTGGTGAAAGTACTACTGAATTTGTTAATAAATGGAACCATAACAGCGGGAGTGGGCGAGTTTGCAAACTTTGCGATAGGATGTGCGTTTTGCGTACCGGCAGGGCTGATATACCGAAGCAAAAGAACAAAAAAAGGTGCCATATGGGGCATGGCTGCGGGAACTTTATTTATGACCGTTGCGGGCGGCTTTATCAATGCATATGTTATGCTTCCTACGTATGCAAAAGCATTTGGATGGCCATTGGAAGATTTGGTTGCAATGGGAACAAAAATCAATCCGGCTATTGATGATTTATCTACATTTATTTTATATGCAGTAGTTCCTTTCAACTTACTGAAGGGAATTTTGGTCTCTTTCGTCGTGGCGCTGATTTATAAAAAAATCAGAGTGATATTGAAGTAATATTAGGAGAAGTTTTATGTCAATTAAGTTTGAAGTAAAGATGACAACAAAAAGCATGTATGACTTTATGCTTTACCATAATTACACACATTTAAGTGGCCTTGGCGGTGCGATTTTAGGTGTGATAGGACTTTGGCTTGGGATTAGTAATGCCACTAAAGGAAATGGACAGGCTGCCATTGTGGGATTTGCAGTTGCGGCACTTTTCCTTGTTATGACACCACTAACGACGAGACAGACGGCAAAACGTCAGGTGACGACTACAGAGATGTTTCAAAAGCCACTCGAATACGAACTTCATGAAGAAGGGATTACTGTTCGCCAAGATGAAGCGGAAGTGACGAACAAATGGGAAGATGTGGTTAAGGTAGTTAGTACAAGTCAGTCTATCTTAGTTTATGTAACGAGAATGCGAGCATTGATTTTGCCGAAAGAATGTCTGGGTGAACAGTATGCGAGTGTGGTGGAGATGATTTCAACACATGTGACACCGAAAAAGGTGAATATCAGACATCTAAATTAGAGGGACGAGGATTTATCATGATTATAGAAACAAGAAGCGCTGAGGAAACCTACGAGTTAGGCGTGCAGATAGGAGAAAAAGCAAAAGCCGGGCAGGTGTTCACATTGGTTGGAGATTTAGGAGTCGGTAAGACGGTGTTCACGCAAGGACTGGCAAAAGGCTTGGAGATTGTAGAAGCGATCAGTAGCCCGACTTTCACCATTGTACAAGTGTATGAAGATGGGCGCTTACCGTTCTATCATTTTGACGTATATCGTATTGGCGATCTGTCAGAGATGGATGAGGTTGGCTTTGAGGATTATGTTTACGGGGAAGGAGTATCCCTCATTGAGTGGGCAAATTTAATTGATGAGATTTTGCCGGCAGAGAGAACGGAGATTGTCATTGAAAAAGATTTGTCGCAGGGATTTGATTATAGAAAGATTACGATAGAAGAGAAGGGATTGTAATTATGCGAATATTAGCATTGGACAGCTCAGGACTGGTTGCTACAGTTGCAATTGTAGAAGAAAACCAGGTGATAGCAGAATATACGATGAATTATAAAAAGACGCATTCCCAGACATTACTTCCGATGTTGGATGAGATTGTGAAAATGACAGAATTTGATTTGTCCACCATTGATGCCATAGCAGTGGCAGGCGGACCAGGTTCCTTTACGGGACTTCGTATTGGTTCAGCCACAGCGAAGGGGCTTGGCCTTGCGCTTGATAAGCCACTTATTCATATTCCAACAGTGGACGGGCTTGCATATAATTTATATGGAAATGAAGAACTCATTTGTCCGATTATGGATGCCAGAAGAAATCAGGTTTATACCGGACTTTATCGTTTTACGGACGATGTATTTCAAGTGGTGGAAGGGCAGATGGCAATCTCTGTGCAGGAGTTGATTGAAAAATTAAATGGTTATGGAGAGAAGGTAACCTTTTTGGGCGACGGTGTTCCGGTTTATCAGACACAGTTGGAAGAAGGATTACAGGTACCATACTTCTTTGCGCCGGCACATCAGAACCGCCAGCGGGCAGCAGCAGTTGGAACATTAGCGATGCAATATTATCGGGAAGGCAAGGTGGAGACGGCCGCAGAACATAGACCTGACTATTTGCGCCTTTCGCAGGCAGAACGGGAGCGAGCAGAAAAAGATGGTAATCCTTCGTAATATGACAGAGGCTGATGTAGCTTTGGTTGCAGAATTAGAAAAGAAAATTTTTTCTGATGCGTGGACTAAAAACAGCCTTATTGAGACGTTAGAACAATCTCAAGCCGAGATGATTGTTGGGGAAGAGGATGGAAAAGTGGTTGGCTATGCCATTATCTACTTTGTGTTGGATGAAGCAGAGCTTACCCGCATTGCAGTTGATGAGAGTTATAGGTGCAGAGGGGTAGGGCAGCAGTTAATGGAAGCTCTTTTAAAAGCCTGTCACGATAAAAAGATTGCAAAACTGTTTTTGGAAGTCAGAGAAAGCAATCACGCCGCACGCATATTTTATCAAAAACATGGATTTGTAGAAGACGGTGTGCGTAAAAATTTTTATCAATTTCCGACAGAACATGCGATTCTGATGAGCAAGACGGTGCCAGTACTTCCCACTGGAAGATAGTGAATTCCTACCTTATAATGAAAAAGGAACAAATAGAAAAATCCAATCAATATACGGGGAGGAACAAAGATGCGTAAGTATGGAATAAAAGAAACAAAAGAAATAGAAACGATTGTTTGTAATAAATGCGGAAAAGAAATTCGGGTGAAGAGTGGAATTCCTTCAGAAGATATACTTCAGGTGGAAAAACGCTGGGGGTACTTTTCGGATAAAGATAACGAAGAACACACTTTTGATTTGTGCGAGGCTTGTTATGATGAGCTTGTTGCAGGATTTCAAATTCCGGTAGATGTAGAAGAAAGATAGGAGAAATTCATGTTAGATGTTTGTTTGCTTGGAAGCGGTGGTATGATGCCCCTTCCGTATCGATGGCTTACATCGTTAATGGTAAGATATAACGGCAGCAGTTTGCTGATTGACTGTGGTGAAGGAACGCAGGTTGCAATCAAAGAAAAAGGCTGGAGTTTTAAGCCGATTGATGTGATTTGTTTCACCCATTACCACGGCGACCATATCAGTGGTCTTCCAGGTCTTCTTTTGACCATGGGAAATGCAGATAGAACAGAGCCACTTACTCTGATCGGTCCGCGTGGACTAGAACGCGTGGTAAATGCACTTCGCGTGATTGCCCCGGAGCTTCCGTTTGAACTTCGGTTTATAGAAATCACAGAGCCAGAGCAAGTATTTGAATTAAATGGATATCGCTTGAAAGCATTTCGCGTCAATCACAATGTGATGTGTTATGGCTATACAATGGAACTTGACCGCGCAGGAAAATTTGATTTGGCACGTGCAATGGAAGCAGAGATTCCAAAGCAATATTGGAGCGTTCTTCAAAAAGGGGAAACGGCCAACGTAAATGGGACTATTTACACACCTGATATGGTGCTTGGACCACCGCGAAAGGGAATTAAGTTAACTTACTGTACAGATACAAGACCGACCAATTCCATTCGGGAAAATGCGAAAGGTTCGGACCTCTTTATCTGCGAGGGAATGTACGGAGAAAAAGAAAAAGATGCAAAAGCGACAGAATATAAACATATGACATTTTACGAGGCTGCAACACTAGCAAAAGAAGCTGACGTAAAAGAAATGTGGCTGACACATTATAGTCCATCTCTTACGAGACCGGAAGAATATATGGATGATGTAAGAAAGATTTATCCGTACGCAAAAGCAGGAAAAGACGGCATGACAGTAGAACTTCAGTTTCCGGAAGAATAAAGCGACATAAAAAGAGGAAATACTATGAGTGAAGAAAAAGACATTTTAATATTGGCAATTGAAAGCTCCTGCGATGAGACGGCAGCTTCGGTTGTTAAAAATGGAAGAGAAGTGTTATCTAATGTGATTTCTTCTCAGATAGAACTTCATAAATTATACGGTGGCGTGGTGCCGGAGATTGCTTCGCGCAAGCACATCGAAAAAATTAACCAAGTCATCGAGGAAGCGTTATGTGAAGCAAAGGTGACACTTGATGATATTGATGCAGTTGGTGTTACTTATGGCCCGGGGCTTGTGGGTGCACTTTTAGTTGGTGTGGCAGAGGCGAAAGCGATTGCTTATGCAAAAAAACTTCCGTTAGTCGGTGTGCATCATATTGAAGGTCATATTTCAGCAAACTATATTGAAAACAAAGAATTGGAACCACCGTTTATCTGTCTTGTTGTGTCCGGTGGGCACACCCATCTTGTGTGTGTCAAAGATTATGGACAATATGAGATTATCGGAAGAACGCGAGACGATGCAGCAGGCGAGGCATTTGACAAGGTGGCAAGAGCCATCGGGCTTGGATATCCGGGAGGACCTAAGATTGATAAGCTTTCCAAAGAAGGTGATGCTAATGCGATTACATTTCCGAAGGCACATATCAGTGATGCACCGTATGACTTTAGTTTCAGTGGCGTGAAATCGGCTGTGCTGAACTATATCAATGGTTGCCAGATGAAGGGTGAGTCTTACAACAATGCAGATATTGCTGCTTCCTTCCAAAAGGCTGTTACAGATGTGCTTGTGGAAAATGCAATGCGTGCAGTTGACGAGTACGGACTTTCGAAATTTGCCATTGCAGGTGGAGTGGCTTCCAATAGTACACTTCGTGAGGCGATGAAGGTTGCCTGCGAGAAAAAAGGAATCGAATTTTATTATCCGTCACCAATTTACTGTACCGATAATGCGGCGATGATTGGTGTTGCGGCATATTACGATTATAAAAATGGGGTTCGTGACAGCTGGGATTTAAACGCAGTGCCGAATCTGAAATTAGGAGAACGCTAAGATGAAGAAACAACCGTGTACCGCTATCGTGCTTGCTGCAGGAAGTGGGAAACGAATGGGAACAAAAGTGCAAAAACAATATCTAGAGCTTGCGGGAAAACCAATTTTATACTACTCGTTGCAGGCGTTTGAAGCTTCGTCATTGATTGATGATATCGTTTTGGTGACAGGTGAAGAACAGATAGAATATTGTCGAGAAGAAATCGTAGAAAAATATCAGATAAAGAAAGTTCGAAAGATTGTCGCAGGCGGAAAAGAACGTTATGATTCTGTGTGGAATGGACTGCGGGAAGTCGAGCTTGGCGGATATGTATTTATCCACGACGGAGCACGCCCGTTTGTAACGAATGAAATCATAGAACGTGCATATAATGAAGTTGTGGAATGTAGAGCCTGTGTAGTTGGCATGCCGGTAAAAGACACGATTAAAATTGCAGACGAGGAAGGTTATATTGAGCAGACGCCGAATCGGAAATACGTGTGGCAGGTGCAGACACCACAGGTGTTTGAAACAGAACTAGTAAAGGCTGCTTATGCAAAGTTGATGGAAACGCCTATTTTAAATGTAACAGATGATGCACAAGTGGTAGAGTGTATGATGTATGAAGAAGTAAAGCTTGTGCTTGGCTCTTATGAGAATATAAAAATCACTACACCGGAAGACTTGGAAATTGCAAAAATATTTGTGAAAAAAGGTGTTGACAGTGTAGAAAGCCTATGATAAAATACATCTTGTCTGTGGCGAAAGTCACGACAAGAATTGAATATGCAGAGGTATCGAAGTGGTCATAACGAGGCGGTCTTGAAAACCGTTTGTCCGAAAGGGCACGTGGGTTCGAATCCCACCCTCTGCGTTAGGAAACCACCATTACGGTGGTTTTCTTATTGGAGAAATACCCAAGAGGCCGAAGGGGCTCC
>JAZRCJ010000069.1:0-128155 GCA_045659705.1 Faecalimonas sp. | reverse complement strand
ACTTCTGGGAAGAAGCAAAGAAGTGCAGGAATCTTATCAGATACAACTTCTGTTGGATGATAATGTCCATTATCCATAAGTGGCAAACATTTGTCTTTGTTTGCTGCTGCGTAGCTTAATGTAAATTCTGCAGAACCACATGTATAAGCTTCTACACCGATACCAAATACTTTTGATTCTACACAAGGTTTTACTTTTGCAAAATCGTATGGTTCAGCAAGGATTGCATCGATAGATTCTTTATAACGCATTCTTGGTCCCATTCTATCAGCTGGAACATCTTTGAATCCGTCACCTGTCCAAATGTTCATAACACATGGGAATCCTGTTTCTTCTGCGAAATATGTAGCAATGCGGATACAAGCTTTTCCGTGTTCAATCCAGAATTTTCTTGTTTCTTCATCTGGGCTTGAAAGTGTTAAACCATCTTTTACCTTTGGATGAGAGAAGAATGTTGGGTTAAAGTCAAGACCCATTCCTCTTTCTTTTGCAAAGTCAACCCATTTCTGGAAATGTTTTGGTTCTAATTTGTCACGATCTGCAAATTCGCCATCTTCGAAAATAGCGTAGCATGCATGTACGTTAATTTTCTTAGCACCTGGCATAAGACTCATAGCCTTGTCCATATCTGCCATCAATTCTTCCGGAGTTCTTGCGCGTCCTGGATAATCACCTGTAGTCTGGATACCACCTGTAAGTCCGCCATCGTTGTCAAATCCGATAACGTCATCTCCCTGCCAGCAGTGTAAAGAAACTGGAATCTCTTTACATTTTGCAATAGCAGCGTCTGTATCTACGCCATATTTTGCGTAAATCTCTTTTGCTGATTCATATCTTGTCATTTTTTCTTTCCTCCTGATTTATAAAAACTTTTAGTTTTCATACACTTTAATATCAAATGAATCACGGATACAATTTCTTGCATCTACAAGATCCTTTAATTCTCCTGCGTACATCATCTGTACTGCAAGATTTCCAAGTGCAGTTGCTTCTGTTGGGCCTGCATGTACCGGTTTGTTACAATATTTTGCAGTTAATTCATTCAAGTATCCCGCATTCGAACCACCACCAACTACATGGATACGGTCATATGTTCTTCCAGTAACTTTTTCCAAACCTGCAATCGTATCTGCATAACATTTTGCCAAACTGTTATAAATAACCGATGCAATTTCACCAACCGTCTGCGGCACTTGCTGATTTGTATTAGCGCAGAAATCCTGTACTGCTTTGATCATGCTCTTTGGAGCCATGAAGCAATCATCGTAACAATCTACGATAGAAGTAATGGTTTCTTTTGCTGCCATTCCACAAATTTCTGCAAATGATAATAACTCTGGATATTCGCTTTCAAATGCCTTCGGGAATTCATATCTTACAGATTGAATCATCCAAAGCCCCATAATGTTCTTTAAGTAACGGAAACGATAGTCGTATCCACCTTCATTTGTGAAGTTTTCTTCCATACTCTGAAGTGAGCAATCAGCTTCCATCTTCTCTACACCAAGAAGTGACCATGTACCTGAACTTATGTAAATACCATTATCATCATTTGTTGGAACTGCAAGTACAGCAGAACCCGTATCATGTGTTGCAGGTAAGATAACTTCACAATCAAATCCAACTTCTTTTTGAATTTCTTCTGTGAAATGTCCAATGTTTGTTCCTGGTTTTGTAACAGGACAGAACATGTTACGATTGTAACCAAGCATATCGATAAGTTCATAATCCCAATCTTTTGTTTCTGGATTAAGAAGCTGTCCTGTGGAAGCTTCTGTATATTCATTTACCTTTGCACCTGTTAATTTGAAGTTCAAATAGTCAGGAATGAAAAGCAAAGTTTCTGCTGCTTCCATGTGTTCCGGATTGTTCTGTTTTACAGCCATCAACTGATAAATTGTATTGAACACTGCTTTTTGAATTCCAGTTCTCTGATACAAATCTTTTTCTGGAATAATTTCATATACCTTTTCATCCATACCGATATTACGGTCATCACGATATCCATATGTCTTACCAAGAATCTTATCATCCTTGTCAAGCAACACATAGTCAACACCCCATGTATCGATACCCATATATGAAGGAATCTTTCCTGCTTCTTTACATTTCTTAAGACCTGTTACAATCTCATTAAATAATCTGTCAACATCCCAGCAAAGAGAACCGTCTACCTCATCCATTCCGTTCCAGAAACGGTACATCTCCTCAAGTACAATTTTTCCATCCACGATTTCTGCGATAATGTGACGTCCACTAGATGCCCCAATATCTACTGCTAAATAGTATTTACCCATTTTTTTGCCCTCGTTTCTATTAATAATTTCCTAACTTTCATTATAACCTTATTTGTCCAATATGAAAAGAGTAAAATTGTCAAAAACTTACTTTTGATTCACAATTTCTTCGGTAAGTGCCATATATTCCTGTGCACTACGGCAACTTCTCTTATACGCCATGATTGGCATGTTGTTATCCTGTGACCATTCCACGCTACTGTCTACGCGGATAAATGTATCAAACACAAATACATCTTCCAAATCGCGAAGCGTATCTATGGTTTGTTTGAAATAATTTTTTCTGGTATCCACTTTTGTAACTGCAATTCCCATCACATCAAGCTCTGGTGAAATCTGTCTTACTTCTTCTAAGAATTCAAACATATTTCCCAATCCAAAGAGTCCCCACGGAGTAGCCTCTACCGGAATGATAACGCTATCACTAGCGCAAAGAATATTCATCACCCAGCCCCCTAATGTAGGAGGTGCATCAATCAAGATATAATCGTATTCTCCTGATTCTTTGATGCTAGAAAGCATTCTTTTTAAAATAAATTCTCTCTGCCATTTTGTGAACAGTTCATATTCGATGGAGCTCATCAACGTAGAGGATGGAATCATATCTAGATTCTCATATGGTGTATTCACTATGTAGTTCTTCAAATCTTTCTGATTCTTCACCGCATAATATAAATTTTCTGTACTCTGTGCATGCTCCAAAACGGTGTCTTCATTGAAAAAGGAAAGGGAAAGATTGAGCTGCATATCGCCATCGATCAAAAGCACCTTTTTCCCCAACTGGGTGAGTCCGTATCCCACATTCGCACAGGTGGTGGACTTTCCACTTCCCCCTTTGTTGTTTGCAAAACAAATTACTTTTGTTTTCATTCTTTTGTATCCTCCTTATCCGGCTCTTCACCGGTTAATCTTAAGATATCATCAATCTCTTCTTCAGTCAGTCCCATATGAACCGTCAATTCCTCTATGGTAACTTTGTGTCCCAATTCTTCCGTCAATGTGGTGATTGCCTCATCCAGTGCATTCACTTTTTCCACCATCTTTTTATCGCGATTTCTCGCTTCTTCTTGTTCTTCCAAAAGCATCTGCATACTTTGACGAACCTGCTCTACAATCGCCTCATGAGCGCTTTTTGCATCTGCAATCAGTTCTACGCCCAAGACAACGCCAAGGTTTCCTTCCTGAATCAAATCGCCAATGAATACTTCTTGGGTTCTCATCTCTTTGGCAACTTCAACCACCTCTTTTAAATATAGCTCAATGAGGCGGTCTTTTGCAAGTGTATCTCCATCCAAAACTTGTCCAAATAAAGTATTTCTTTCGCCATCTGCTTCCGGCTTTATAAGCGAGATTTCTTTTTCGTAGTCTTTTAGATACTCTTTTTCCTCTTCTGTAAATTCAAAAGTCTCTTTTTCTTCCTGTTTCCAATAGCCTTTGACGACTATCTTTTGAGCCAAAAGATAGTCGAAGACTAGGTTCATCTGTTCCTCTGTCAATGTATCACTCTCAAGTCGTAGCCTTACTTCTTCAATCGTAACGCTTCCGCCCTGTGCCTTCGCAACCTCAAGAAGTTCTCCTAGCTTCTGCTGAAATTTTGCTTTGTCCTTCATGCCAACCTCCGTACATTTTCTGCTATCTCTATTATGACACTATTACGGTCTGATATCCAGCCCTTTTTAATCTTTGTTCCATTAAAATTGCATCTTCCAAATCCTCAAAGTTTCCAACCTTCACGCGGAAGAATCCATCTTCATCCTCTACCCTTGCCGGAAAGTCCATTCTTAGTAGCTCATCTCTCAATCGGTCCGCATATCTTTTATTGCGAAATGCCCCCGTCTGGACCTGATACATTCTGTCGTCATCATCGTCATGATTATCATTGTCATTTACGTCCAATGTATCTAAAATTGCCTCTGCGATTGCCTGCGCAATGGCATCAAAATTCTCGTCAAACAACTGATTGTCTGTATCAGAATTGATAAATCCTATTTCTAAAAGGATTGCTGGCATCTTGGTTCGTTGCAGCACAACTAAATCAGGTCTCGCCTTTACTCCCAGATTCACAAATCCAATGGTCTCCAACTCATCCACGATTTCTTCTGCCATCTCAAGCTTTATTCCGCTTTTATCGTACACAAGGGCTTCTACCCCAGATACCATATTGTCTGTCGGGAAGGAATTCCTATGGATAGAAAGAAAGAAATCCACACCGGCTTCATTCGCTTCTCTTGCCTTTTGATATGGGGATTCATATATGTCTGTCGTTCTCGTATATTCTACATCAATTCCGTTATTTTGTAAAATTTCACCTAGGGCAAGAACGAGTCGCAATGCATCGTCCTTTTCCTGTCTCCCATTATAAACAGCACCCGGATTCACGCCACCGTGACCTGCATCCAGCATCATTGAATATGTCATATTCACACCTCGAAAATATCCTTCTATTCCAAGATATGCAAAAAGGACCAAATCGTTACCAATTCAGTCCTTTTATCTTTATAACCCTTTACTATATTTCTTTATCCTCTTTAGCACCCTTTTTGCCTCATCGCCTTTTAATATCTTCGGCTGATAATTATTTCGATTTGACACGGATGATAACGAGCAAGGAATAATATTCACATTTTCGTCTAATAGCACTTCGCCATCCTTGATAGTAAATGTCTGCTGGAATATCATGGTGTCCTTATCACTTGGATTAGAATTTCCGCCAAAGCAGAAATTTCCCAGACTATATGCAATCTTTTTTCCCTTATATGTTTCAATCCCCTGTAATACATGTGGGTGATGTCCCAACACCAAATCAGCACCTTCGTCAATGGCTGTGTGAGCCAGTTTCTTTTGAATACTTTCTGGATAATACTCTCGTTCAACTCCCCAGTGGAAGCTTACGATTACAAGTGTCGCCCCTTTGTCCTTTACCTTTTTGATATTGTCTTTCACCTGCTGTAATCTTCCCAATCCATCCGGAAGTTCATAGATGCCAACAAGACCGATTTTCACACCCTTACACTCCACGATTGCAGTTTCTTCATATCCAAAATGTACAACCCCCGCTTCATCTAGGTATTTTTTCGTATCCGCCAAACTATCCATACCGTAATCGCGGCTATGATTATTCGCAAGATTTACTGCCTCCACGGAACCTTCCGTCAAAATAGCCGTATACTCTGGGTCGCCTTTAAAGGCAAATTGCTTGTCTTGTCTATTGTTAGATTTGGTAAATGTCCCTTCTAAGTTGACAATAGTTAAATCGTCAGTTGCAAAGACCGACTGTACTTTTTTCAGGAAATAGGAAGGATCTTTTTTCTCATTATACATGGCCACAAAATTTGTATTGCGATTAAAGTTCTTGTCCGTTCCCAAAGTGCAATCTCCTGCTGCGCTGATGGTAATCTGGATTTCCTCTTCTTCCTCTTCTTCCTCTACTTCCTCTGGAATTTCCAACACATAATTGGGTTTTTCCTTCGGCTCTTCCTTCGGTTTTGTTTCCACCTTTGGTTTTTCTACACCTGCAATCACCAAAATCGCCAAAACTGCGCATAGACCTAGCAAGCAAATCAATCTATATCTTATCGCTTTTTTCTTTCTCTTTCTGCGTTTCATATTTATCCCTCTCTTTCATACCCATTCTAGAATATACAAAAGTACTCTGTCAAGGATACTCCTCGTAGGAAATACTTTTCTTTTCCCTCATTTGTGGTTATAATAATAGGAACATAAAGGGGGACTTTAAGATGCTGAAATTGATTGCCAGTGATTTAGACGGAACACTCCTACTCAACAATGCACAGGAGTTGAATCCGGAAATATACGAAATCGTTATGAACATAAAAGAAAAAGGAATTCTGTTTGTGTCCGCAAGCGGCAGACAGCTAAGCAGTCAACAGACACTCTTTGCACCAATCGCAGACAAAATTTCCTATATCGCGGAAAACGGGGCTTTCTGTTTTCACGAGGGGGAATATCTTTTTGTCACTCCTATGGAAGGGGACGTCGCAGCTTCCATCATAGACTATATAGAAACGCAATCTTGCTATAAGCCTTTGATTTCCTGTCCTTCTACCTGTTATATCAAGTCTGGGGACGACGAATTTTTTAGTCATGTAAAAAATGTCATGCACAATGATGTGACAACTATTGATGATTTCCATACCATATCGGAACCCATTTTAAAAATTGCTTTGTTTATTGAGAATACCCCAGAAGAAAATTTACTTGCTTTACGCAACTTAAATTTTCCTGACATGAAAGTCCTTCGCTCTGCCAAGGATTGGTTTGATTTTGTTCCAACTTCCTACAGCAAAGGCTCCGCCTTAAGTCAGCTCCTCAACTCACTAAATATAAGGCCTGAGGAAGTGTTGGTCTTTGGGGACCAGGAAAATGATATTGAAATGTTTAAAGTGGCAGGTACTAGCTATGTAATGGAAAAAGGCGCGCCGAAAGCCAAAGAATGTGCCACTTATGTAACAAACCACGTAGAAAGTACTTTGAGAAAAATCTTAGATGCACTATAAAAGGATTGCCGCAGCAATCCTTTTTCTTAATGTTCTTTGATATATTTTTCCACATATTTCGCTGCCGTTCGCACGCATTCTTCACAGCTTACCACCTGTTTTCCATCCTTCATCGTCTTTAAGTCACGACAATAGATGGAACCGTTCTTCGCCTCAAAATTTGCAGCTGCTTCCCGGATGTGCGCATAAGTTTCTGGCTTTGTCTTCGGCGGATTCTGCTTGTCCCCCACACTATTATGCATGCTGATCGCCATGAACATTCCAGTCACTGCGCCACAAGTATCTTTAAGACCACCCATACCAAGCCCGAATCCTTCCGTCATCTTAAAGATAGACATATCGTCGATGCCATATTCCTCACAATAGGCACAGATAACAGCCTGGCAACAATTATACTTTTTCATTTTAAAATTCATCACTGCGTTTTCTACAATACTCATGTTACCTTTCTCCTTTTTCTTTCACTTTCACAATACGGCGGTCATAAGTAACCAATCCGTTCACTTCCTCCTCAATGTCAGAAACTTGGGTATACACGGCACCACAAAGTCCTTTTTCTATCAGTGGAAATAGTTGAGTTTCAAAAAGCGAGTGTACCGCACCCGAAAGCTCCTCTATAGTTTGAAACTTTTTGTATCCAAAACTTCTATCCACACTGGAATGCCCTTTGATATGACACGCATATCCTCCATACTCAGAAATCACAAATGCTCGATCTTGTTCCAGTTCCACTTTCAGCGGTCGAAAATAATTGTGTATACTTCTAAAATCGCCCGCTTTTTGGTCGAACCAACCACTTGCATGGTCAATAAGACGCGTTTTATCCTTCTTTTTCATCTCATCTGTAATGCGAGCTGCATCAAACTGCCCCCATCCTTCATTAAACGGCACCCAAACGGCAAGGGACGATACATTGTACAAATGTTCCATAGTTTCCATACATTCCTGCTCCCATTTTTCTCTGCCCACATTTGACACGCGAGACTGCCAGAAATAATGGTGGTCCTTTATCTTGTTTGCCAGTTTCGGGAATACTGTTGGAAAATAACAAGTCCATCCCATATGATAGTCCGTACCACCATTCACCATATCCTGCCATACGATAACACCCAGCCTATCGCAATGGTAATACCAGCGTAATGGTTCTATCTTAATGTGTTTTCTTATCATATTAAATCCCGATTTTTTCACCAATTCAATATCATAAACAAAAGCCTCATCACAAGGGGCTGTCATAAGTCCATCCGGCCAATAACCTTGATCTAATATACCATGCATAAAATATGGTTTGTGATTTAAGCACACCCGATTGATTCCCTTTTCATCTTTTTCAAGGGTAAATGTTCGCATAGCAAAATAGCCGGACACTACGTCCCTATCTGCCGTCACAACGAATTCATACAAATGTGGATTTTCCGGTGTCCATGCCGAAAATTTTCCTCCTTCAAAGACAATCTCTAAGCTAGTTTTCCACATGCCTTCTTCACAAACCGACTCTCTTTTTGATACAGTGCAAGCGGCTTCTAAAACTTCACAATTGATATGTTCAAAGGAATGTCCCGAATAAATATCTATGCATGCCTTCGCCTCATCATATTGCGGTGTGATACAGTATCTGTCAATGTAGTTCTTCGGAACCCATTCATACCAGACACTTTGCCAAATGCCGCTTTGGGCCGTGTAGAACATACCACCTCTTTTTAACTTTTGTTTACCACGGCTTTCATAAGACGTATCACTAACATCTCTTACTTTCACCTGCAGCAAAACGACTTGCACGGTTATATGCTCTGTAATGTCAATCACAAACGGGAGATATCCGCCTTCATGGTAACACACTTCTTTGCCATCTATGTAGACCCACGCCTTCTGATCAACAGCATCAAAATGCAGCAAGCATCTTCCTTCTTCCTTCGTAAGCTCCACTTCCCGTTGATACCAAAGATATTCATCCGGCTTTAGTTGCCGCCCCACACCGGAAAGCAAAGACTCCGGGGAAAATGGTACGACAATCCTACCATCCGGCGTAAATCTTTCTCCTGCTTCCACAACATCCTTTTCCAACGGAACAATGCAATACTCCCACTCACCATTTAACATGTGATAGGATTCTCGCTTCATTTGTGGCCTCGGATATTCCTGCCATACACGTTCCTTATCTAATGCTTCTCCCCACGGGGTGTACAAGGAATGTATGTGGTCTTTTTCATGTGTTCGATGTATGTTTTCTAGTGCATCTTTTATACGCATAGTTCTTTCCTCTTGCAACTCATTTTTCTTAATTATACTCCAAGACATAAACAAAAGCCACTCAAAATCTGAGCGGCTTTGCATCATTTTTTCGTCTTTTTTGGTGCATAAGGTTCTTTTTCGTCTGTCAACTCCAGCAGGTAGTCTACGCTAGTATGATGAAATTTTGCAATCCCGATTAGTACATCTGCAGGAACTCTCACTTCACCTCGTTCATAATTGCTATAGATACGTTGACTACAGTGCAAAACCTTTGCCATCTCCGTCTGTGACATATCCTTATCTTCACGCAAATTGCGAATTCTTATAAACATTTCCATCACCTCTGCGCAAATTATATAATAGCGGCTAATTCGCTATTGAAAATAAGCGAACTTTTCGCTAATATATACACAGAAAGGATGTGTAATTTATATGAAATTATTCTTTAAAAAATTCGCCATACTTACCCTATACCTTGTACTTATTTTAGGATATACCTATGTACTCTTTGCTCGCATGGCAGATAAATCTTTCTCTGAAATGCTGTGCTTATCTACATTTACGGTCGATGATATTTTTGACTTGTGCCTGTCTGTGGCTACCTCTACATTAATGTGCACCTGCATATGGCTTTTACTTCCACCAAGCAAAAAGACTATTGATATTCCTCAATAATACGGGTCATATATGCTACATATTGCTCTCGCACTTCTTTTGGCCCTTCCAGTTGTATATCTTTGCCCAATCCGGCAAGCCATCCAAAAAATTGGGAACTCACGGTAACTGCCATATGGATGCGAAATTTATCCTTATCAATCGGAATCAGCATCACATCTTTGCCAAAGCGATCCAGAATAACACCCACTAACCTGTTATTACATATCAAGGAAACCTTCTGTTCTTCTCCGCCAAACATGGAAAATGTCTTTTTACTAAACACACCAAGGTCAAAATGTTCAAATATATTTTTCCCTTCGCGCCTTCCTTTTAATAACGACACATTTCTCATCTTATCCACACGATAATGGCGCATCTGTTTTGCATTCGCCTCATAAGCAATCAGATAATAATTCTCATCATCCCAAGTAAGGGCCCACGGGCTGACCTCATAAAACGCCCCTTCTTTTTTCAGAGCCAATTCTTTTTTCACTGTCCATTCTGTATACTGAAACTGAATCTGTACATCCTGCAGGATAGCCATATGAATATCATCCACGTTATAATAGATCTTTTCATTTTCCGTCTTGGAACGATTGCATATAAACACCTGCCTCTGTAACTCTTTCGCCTTGTGCTTACTTGTAAAGGCTTCCAATTTCTTTATCAGCTCTCCAGATTTTTTCTGTGTGATAAATTTGGAAGACTGAACGGCATCTACCAATAGTTTTAATTCTGCAAGTTCAAAATCCCGCTCTCCTATGTAGTATCCCGGATTTTTTCCCCGTTGCTGTATAATATCAAGCCCATAATCTTGCAATGCCTCAACGTCCGCATAGATACTTTTTCGTTCCGCCTGAATGCCATACTCAGATAAAGCATCGCATAAGTCCTTCGCGGACAGAAGGTGGTCTTCATCTGTCCGCGTCAGTAATATTTTCATTAAATATAAAATTTTTAGCTTTTGTGATTGTCCGGCCATATCATTCTCCGTATTGTTATTTATTAATCATCTCTACGCTCTTTGTCTGCCTCTAAGATTTTACCAGTTTTTGCATTGATTACATATTCGTATTCATACTTCGATGTTTCAAAGCTTACTTCGTATACTTTTACGCCATTTTCGTTATCAAGTTCTACTGACACATCTCTTGCCTCGGCAGATTTTACACCCGCCTTATTAAACGCTATACTCTTTGCCTTTGATTTGCTGATGTAATCGCTAGTGCTTTGCGTTTTATTACTTGTCGGTCTGTCGTCATCATCGTCATCATCTCTGTCGATGCGTTCTCTGTCTGCTTCCAAAACCTTACCGCTTACTGCATCAATCTTGTAATCGTACTCATAAGAACTTGTTCTAAAGTCAACTTCATATACCATCACGCCATCATCTCTATCCAATTGGACTTTCTCAAAAGTCGCACTTGATGATTTTATGCCGGCTTTGTTTAATGCAATGCTCTTTGCCTTTGACTTACTGATATAGTCGCTGTTGCTTTGCGTTTTATTACTTGTCGGTCTGTCGTCATTATCTCTGTCGATACGTTCTTTATCAGACTCTAATACCTTGCCACTTACTGCATCAATCTTGTAGTCATACTCGTAAGAACTTGTTCTAAAATCCACTTCATATACCATCACGCCATCATCTCTATCCAATTGGACTTTCTCAAAAGTCGCTCTTGATGATTTTACGCCGGCTTTGTTTAATGCGATACTCTTTGCCTTTGACTTACTAATATAGTCTGAAGAAGTATTTGCCTCTTCTTTTTGTGGTTTTGCTATAGAACTTTGAGATTCTTGATATCCCGTAGGTTCTTTTTGTTCTATTAAAATCTTTCCTGTCTTGGCATCAACTTCATATTCATACTCATAGAAACGAGTATCGAAATCCACTTCGTATACCAAAACTCCGGCATCCATATCTAAATCTACTTCCAATTCTCTTGCATCAGCTTTTTTTACGCCTGCTTTTTTAAGCACAATTTCTTTTGCTTTTTCAGAACCGATATAACCTTTGCTACTTGCGGTTCCTGTCGCTGTTACTTTCTCAATGTGCTGTCCTTTTCCTTCTGAAATGAGGTTTAAATCATTGATAGAAAGTTTTGCAAGATCTGCCACTTTATACTGCGTATTTTTCTTTGCAATTTTATTGATAACCTGTGCTTTTCCTGTGGAAATCCCATATTCTTTCGCAAGTTTTTCTACTTCTGTATCCGTCTCTACAGTTTGACTTAAAACTGCACCAGCTACATTATTGCCGCCTAAGATTTTATCAATCTCAGCTGCCACATATTTTTGTAACTCCGCATTCTTTGCTTCATCTTTTCCATCAACACTTACAAGAATAGAATTTGTTATCTCACTTAAGTATCCGTTCTTTACCATAGAGCCAACAAGTGCATGCAATGCAACTTCCAGGTTGCTACCTGCAAAATCCATATCATCAACAATTTTCACCCCATCGTCATTCAACGGAACAACTTCTTTTACTACATTCTTTTTATTAACCTTAATCTCGATTCCAGGATTGACATCTAACGCAATTGTCGATGCAATCGCATTATTTACTCTATTGATTCCAACTGTTACTGCGCCTACTGCTACGATAGCAAATACTGCTGCTATGGCTACACTTCTCTTTATCCAATTATTACTTCTTTTCGTCATAGGGATCACCTTACCTTTCTCGCTATTAAAATCTTCCATAACGGACTCTAAAATATCAGGTGTCGCATGTTCGAAAGCTGTTTTTAACTTTCTTTCCATTTCCTTATTCTCCATCTATTCCACACTCCTTTTCCCAGTGAGTCTTCAATTTCTTAATTGCCCGATTGTACTTTGAAAGCTCTGTTGCTACCAACATATCCTCAAATCGTGCAATTTCACGATGTTTGAAACCGGCAACTACATGTAATAAAACAATCTCCCTTTCTTCATCTGTAAGCTTTTCCATACAAAGTTTTAAGACGAGTTTGTCTTCCACCGACATTTCCACTCTTTCTGTTATATACTTTTCCCAGTCCTCCTGCGGTATATCCGAAGCTTTTTTATGTTCTCTGATTTTCTGAAGACAGAGATTCTTGGCAATCGTCATTACCCAAGCCATCGGCTTGCCACTGGACTTATAGTTTGCAGCTGCCGCGTGAATCTGTATATAACAATCGTGTAATACGTCTTCTGCATCATGCGAATTTTTCAAAACAGACAACGCATATGCATATATGGACGCTTTTGTCATTTCATAAAATTTTGCGAATGCTTCACTGTCATGATTTGAAATACGAATGAGATATGCATCAAGCTTATCTACATATTCTTCTGACGGTGCCACCGCTATTGACATTAAAAACAAAGGGAACATGCTCTCACCTCTTTACATATAGTTAATGGATAAAAAGTGCTTTTTATTGCACGGAAATAAAAAAAATTTATTTTTTTATTTTATTATACAATATACTCAAAAAACCTCAATAAAAAAAATGACTGACACGCTATGTATCAGTCACTTTATTTCCCTACAATTTTAACCACTTCTTGCAGTCATCAATCTACTGCGCAGTTCGCAGAATTTTATCCGTCAATCTCACATTTATTCTCTCATCCACCATAGAAAGCCCATGCCAACCATATGGATATACATAGAGTTCAAACGGGATTTGATATTTGGCTAACGCTTTTGCATGCATATGTGTGATTTTCATCACTGCTGCCACCTCGAAGTTGCTGCGGAAATCCTTGTGGTGCCACAGAATAATGCACCACGAAAGTCTCATATCCTTCGGAAATAAAATTCATAGCAACCGGCTCACCTTCGATGTCACTCACCACAGCATAAGCTCCTTCCGGACAGATTACCATACAAGGGAAAATACTCTCTTTATTCATCTCCTCCATCTGCATCGGAATATAACAATCCACAGAAGCACTACATTCCTCACCCAATTGCGGAAAATATTCTTTCAAATAATGTCTTTGTACGACCACAGTAGGATTCTCCTCAATCTATCTTCCGTAATAGTATACGGAAATTTCTTCTACTAACGAATAGCCTCTGCAATTCGTTTTGCAATCTGTTCCATCCCATAGTCAGATGGATGAAGCGCTACGCCTTCATGTTCATATTGGCCTAACGCCATCGTTTTCTTATCTTCATACAGATCACTTAATCGACAAAAAGTATATCCATATTCTTTGCATATATTTTTCAATATTGTATCTAACTTCTCTCTTCTCCAGAAATTATCGGTCACAATTACCTGTTTCGCATGCGCACTAAAAAACCGTATCATTTCTACAATATACCGCTTGATATCCGGCAAATCTACTTTCTCATTTGAAATATTTTCGCCCAAGCGAATGACAACAACATCTGCGGAGAAATTAGCTAATCCAACATATGGGTGTTTCCACTGTCTCGCTTCTACTTGGTCAAACTCACGCTCCCAGTCGGCAACCTGTGCAACCCCATAGCCGACTGAAGCATACTTTTTCTCTAGCAATGTGACTGTTTGATGTACATAATCCTTTTCTCTACAGCTAGCTGCCATCCCCCAGCTGCCATTCCAACCTATATCGGCTTTTGGTGCATGATAAGTTATGGAGTTCCCAACAAAAAGAATCCGTATATTAGCCATTTCCTTATCATATATCTGTAGACGATAAGCTTCTTCTAATTGGCCTTTCGCCGAAACCGTATTCTTTTTCACTTCTGCCGCTTCAAACATCATATTACCCTTTCCTATAACACTTAATATAGCACTGCTATTGCATTCTCTGCACAAGTAATGCCGATTTCATTATAACCCATCTGATAATAATGTACCCCACCATATACTTGTGATTCTTTAGTAGGATTAGTGTATCCCACTTTTGTAAAACTAAATGGATATGCCGAATTTGGATATTTGCCTTCCCAATAGTTAATAACAGCCTTGTCTGTAATCCATTGGTCATTTATATCACAAGCCATATAAAAGTCTGCAAACGCTCCCGTCGTTTCAGCAGTTGCTTGTTTCTGCGCAAGGCGCACTCCAGTATTAGCAACATCTGCCTCTCCATTTTTTGTAGCATACGCACGTACCAGAATATTGCCACCATAATCCAATGTTTTACCCTTCAAGGATAAAGTTTCTTTCAAACCGGTATGAACGCTCTTTAAACTTTCATAATACTCTTCCTGTGTCATAGCTGTGGCACCTGTAGAATCACTTTCGCCCTGACACCAAAAATATACAAATTTATTTAATGTATAATGCCCTGCATTAATTTCTGCTGTCATTGTTTGGTTTACATAACTCATAACCGTTTTGCAAGTTTCGAACTTTTCTTCTCCTGGCAACCATTTGGTAATGGAGGTCCCTCCTGCAGCACAATTGACCACCCAAATCTTTTCTCCGGTTAATTTATTCCACTGATAGCCAAGTGCACTATCAATACCAAGTTTCCCGTTTCCACCTGCCACAAAAGAATCAAGCGACCATACAAGGTTTGTGTCCGCGTAAGAAGTATCCGACGTAAGGGATGTCGCCACAAATTTTTTTGCCGTTTCCGACGTTAAATATTCATCTGTCGTAATACCCAAACTATGTGCTGCGTACTTCGCGGTTGACCATGCATACGTAGTGTATACTTTCCCTTCCTCACTGGCAATATTGGCCTCTCTTCCTTCTTTGTTACCTGTTGCATTAGTAGAGCCTTCCGCATTACTCTGTCCTATAATCAAAGCAACAGAAATAGTGGCCGGTGAAACAGTTACTGAATAAATTTCACCATTTTCCAAAAGAACTTTAGCCATTCCTACACCTGTTGCCACGCAAGTGGCATCATCTTGTCCATCAATCTGTAACACAGCTGCATCTAACGTTTCTGTTCCTACCTGATTAGAATTAACAGAAATAGTTGTCACACTTACAATGGCAGAATCAAAGGTGTAGCGATCATCATATTCCAAATTAAGACTTCCTGTCACTTCTCCACCATAACTTGTTGTAAAGTTATAAATTTTATAAGTTGCCATATTGCTAAATGTAAACGTACTTACCTTACCTTTTCTATCGATAGTACTAAAACCATTTCCGGCATAATTGAAATCATTAGAGCTCAACACCCCAGAACCATCACCAACTACATACGCCGTCAATCCATCTCCAAAACTTGCAATACCTTTTATCTTCTGTAAAGTAAGCAATGTTGATGCATTAGTATAACTTGTAACCAACTCATTGCTTGATTTGCTATATTGCAATACATTTGCTCCTGTAGATATCCAAAGAATATCTGGATTACCATAATCTGCAGATAATGCATGTCCACCCTTTTGAGTAAATGTAATGCCTTTTCCTTCACAGCGTACAAATTGATAATTACTATCTATTTCATATGCGTACAAACATTGGTATCCCAATGCCCACACAACGCCTTCTGTCGGATCCCAAAGCACACCATGAGCACTATGGAGATTTACCGTTGAGGTTGTTCTATAAACACCATTTTCCATATGCATATAATGTAACTGCCCTTTGGTTTCAGATGTATTCTCTGTGTCTTCACCCGTTGTTGCAATTATCACGTCTCCGTTCGGCAACATTTCAATTGCATGTGGCTGAATAGTAACTGCATTACTTTCCAATTCAGTCCATTCATACAGGCAATCGCCAGTAGCATAATCTGCAATTCCAGCCCAGTGCCCTGATGCTGTCATAATAACCACCTGTCTCTGCCAATAACTTGACCAACGTACCTTGATGTCATTAATTTCATCCTTTAGTGATTTGCCCGACCAGCCTTTCACCGTATCCGGATACCATGACCAACTTGTGTTATCCTCCAAGATTAGCGTATTCGAGGCGTCAAGTGCATCTGCATTCAACATGACCACTCCACCATTTGTCATATCTGTAGCAAGTAAGGTATGTTCTGATGCCTGACTATATATTTCTCCAAATGGTGCTTCCGTAGCAAATATAATTCTTGCGTAAAAAGTACCCTTATCATCTGTAGTTGTTTGGTTTTTATTTAATCGGAAGTAAATCTTATCTCCTTTATCCAGAATGACACCATTTTTACTTCCTATTGTCGTAGCCTTTGAATCAGATGTGTACACATGAGTAATTAGTGTACTGTCAATCACATAATTCGTAGGTTCGTTAACATAACAAGAAGCAATGGCACCATCACTGTTGGTGCTTCCTATAGCACCATATAGAGTAATGTTGACTTTTGCTTTACATGGCATCGTGTATTCCAATAACAAATCATGCGTCTCCGACGTCATTGATTCGTAATTGGAATTTAAGTAGGCTGTTTTTGTAGTATCACCTGTAATATACATGGTATTGCTTTCTTTCACCATATCAGTCGTCTCTCCGGTTGCAAGATTCACAGCCTTGGCAGACCAATATTTGTAAGTAGCCGGACTACTAATAGACGCATGGGAATATGTGGTTCCCTTATTATTCACCACACCCTCTACAATACTATTACCACTAGCCAATTCTGCCCATGTCACCCCTTCTGACTGAGCTCCCTGATACACCTCTGTATCAGGGGCTTCGTCAACGAATGTTACAATAGCGTTAAAAATACCTTTATCATTTGTTGCTGTACTATTGCAATTCAATCGGAAATAAATTTTGTCTCCCTTATTCAATGTAATTCCGTCTGCCGAATAAGTCTTTGCGGTTGTGTTCTTTTCCAAATACCGCATAACCTCATTTGATACGTCGTTTACATAGCAGGTTGCAATTACACCATCACTTCCACTTGCAACGGAGGTTTTCATCGAAAGATTTACCTTCGCCTTACAAGGCATGGTGTATACATAAAGCAAGTCATTGGTTGTACAAGTCACATAGTAACCATTATTATTCGCCCTCATATAAGATGACCCCGAAGCATTGACATAGCGAACGTCAGGATATTTTTCATTTATATATGTGTCAACAATATTTCCAGTTGCAAGCTCTACGGATTTGTATTCCCAGCCTGGGTATGTGTCCGGCGCAGTGATTGATGTGTGTGCTATTGTCTCGCCATTTACTGTTCCCACTCCGTTTGCTCTCTCTGCCCAGGTTACAACGCCAATATTCTCACCTTGGACTGGCTCACCAATCGGTGCCTCATTAAGGTATGTAATACTTCCATAGAAATATCCCAAATCACTTGTGGTTGTTCCATTTTTATTTAATCGGAAGTATACCTTGGAACCTTTTTCCAAAACAATTCCATTTGCAGTACGTTGGCTCTTAGATGTAGTCGTAATCAATTCATTGATAAGAGTATTCGACTTATCATTTACATAACAATAAACATAAACTCCATCACTATCTGCGTCTTTCACAGAAGCATTAAGCGTTATATTAACCTTCGCTGTTACCGGCATCGTATATACATACATCAAGTCATGTTTTGCTCCCGACTGTGCCATTGCACTACTTCTTACATATGCTTTTGTGTCTCCATTGACATATCGAAGCGCAGTCTGGTTATTCACAATAACAAGATCTGATTCTGTTCCCGTAGCCAATTCTACTGACTTGTACTCCCATCCTGCATAGGTTGTTGCATCTGAAATAGAACCATGAGACTGAGTGATTCCAGAAGTATGATTCACAACGGTACTTGTTCCCGAACCAATTCCTTTACCACTTGCCATCTCAGCCCATGTTACACTTTCACCAAATGGATTTCCTTGGTAAATAATTGTATCCGGCTCTTCATTAAGAAAAGCAACCGCAGCATAGAAATATTGGTTGTCTCCCGTTGTTGTTCCATTACAATTTAATCGGAAATAAATCTTATCGCCTTTCTGTAACGTAATTCCTTTGACACTGTAAGCATCTTTATTTGTATCTGTAACCACCGTACGAATTAAGCCTCTGTCTTTTGTATTGACATACACATAAACAACCACACCATCGCTTCCCGAACTTACGGATGCAGTAACTGCAAGGTCAATCTTTGCAGTTACTGGCATTGTATAAATATATGCCAAATCATGTGTGTTTGACGTCTGTGCTTTTCCACTAGAATTCAGATATGCACTTTCTTTTCCGTCATTTACATACAATGTATTAGTCGTTGTTCCTGTCACTAAATCTTCGCTTTTCTCCGTGCCAACAAGTATAGCTTTTCTTTCCCAGTTGGTCGCTATCGTAGTATTTGTAAGATTTGCATGTCCATACAGCGATCCACTGCCAGCCATTTCTTTCCAGGTATTTTCTTCGTATGCCTCTCCTTGAGTTACATCCTTCGCAGGCGCAGTATCTGTAAATTGAATCAATCCGTAAAAATATCCTGCATCCTTGTTACTGCTCATTCTCTTATTTAAACGAATATATATCTTGTCACCAGCATTTAACGTAATATTCTCTGCAAATGCCACCCTACCATTCGTAGTTCTTGTAACATAGGTGCGATTAATAATACAGTTAGATGGATTATTTACATAAGCATAAACAATAACCCCATCACTGTCTGCATTAGTAACAGATGCATTAATAGACACATCTATCTTAGCTTTCCAAGGCATGGTATACACATATGCCAAGTCATGTGTTTCTGATGTTTGTGCCATACCACTAGCGTTTACATATGCACTTCCTGTTCCATCATCCACATATAATGTCTTAGGATTTGTAACTGCCCCCGTTACAAGTGCTGTTTCTTCTCCTGTTGCGAGCTTAATGGCTGTTGCCTGCAGATTCTCAACCGTTTTCCCCACACATCCATGAGTATATACTTTGGTGCCTGCCATCAACTCCCATCCTTCTTTTAGTGCATCTCCTTCAAATGTACTATCAGCCGGCATCTCACCCACATATGTAACCTTTGCATAGAAGTATCCATAGTTCGTCAACTCTGCATCCGGTGTGGATTCTTTCTTGTTTAGACAGAAATAGATTTTATCTCCAGCATTTAACGTAATTCCTTTTACATCAATATATTGTCTACCCTCAGAGCCAACACCTGTAATCACAGTGCGATTGATTACACAGTTTGAACTGTCATTGATATAAGCATATACTGTAGCTCCGTCAACATCCGCACTATGTACAGACGCCGTCAAGGTTACATCAATCGTCGCTTTACATGGCATCGTATATTCATAAGCCAGATCATATTCTGCTGCTGACTTTGCATATCCACTTGCGTGCAAAAATGCAGTCTTAGTTGTTTCTGACGGAATATACAGATATTTTCCTGATTTTGTTAAAACTTCTGTTTCCTTTTCTGTATCATGCGGAATCGCAACTGCGTTCCACCCTTCATTGACACCAGATGGATTTTGGATAAATCCATGACCGTACATGGAAGTTGTTGCTGCTTGTGCCCAACTAGTGTCGCTGTATTCATACGCTGTCCCAGCCAACAACTTTCTTTCAATGTTAATGTCGTTTTCATCACAAATCTCATCAGCATTTAAGTCACTAGCAAATCCTTCAGCAAATGAATCGCCCCTTGAGCCACCCAACACACTTTTATAACGAACTAAATCCTTTACATCCAATACTCCAGAATTGTTCGCATCTCCAATAACACCCGACACATTTCTGGTTTCCTCTGCTGCATTTGCAATAGACGGCACCCCTGCAATCACAACGCTTGTTGCAAGAATCAATGCTAGAAACCTCTTCATTTTTGATTTCATAAAAATCCTCCTGTCTCTCTTTTTAAGGAGCCTCATTCATAAACGTAATTGCCGCGTAAAACATTCCGTTATCACCTATAGTTGTCGTATTTCTATTTACACGGAAATAAATTTTATCTCCTGTATTTAGTGTTACACCATTTACGGAACCTACTGATGCATTACTTGTATTTGTTATTGTCTTTTCCGCGATTAAGGAGTTAGACATATCATTCACATAACAAGATACCTTCACACCATCACTTCCACTTGTCACAGAACCATTCAGCGCTATGTTAACCTTTGCTTTACATGGCATCGTATATACATATAACAGATCGTGATTGGCTGCTGACTGCATTTTCCCTGAAGAATTTAAATATGCAGTGCCATCACCATTTACATACATATGATTTGCAGCACTTCCTGGTACAAGTGCTTTTTCTTCGCCCGTTACAAGGTCAATTGATTTTGTTTCCCAATGGGCATATGTACCTGGGCTTGAAATAGAGCCATGCGAATACGACTTGCCTTTATTTGTACCAACACCGCTTGCTAATTCTGCCCATGTAACCGTTTCGTACGCATTTCCAACATATACGTTTTGTGCTGGTGCTTGATTCTTATAAGTAATCTTTGCATAAAAGTATCCGGCATCACCTGTTATAGTTGCATTTTTATTTAAGCGGAAATAAATTTTGTCGCCTTTATTCAATGTAATTCCTGTTGCTGCACCCACTGTTGCGTTTGATGTATTCTTTATTAATGTACGATTAATAATGCAATTAGCAGTGCTATTTGCATATACGTAAGCTACAACACCATCGCTTGTTGTATTGGTAACCGATCCATTTAATGCAATATCAATAGTCGCTTTACATGGCATCGTATATACATATGCCAAATCATGTCCGTCTGCCACTTGTGCTTTCCCTGATGAATTCAAATATGCTGTTGCATCCCCGTCAACGTACATATGGTTCGCTTTTTCTCCAGTTACCAATGCTTTTTCTTCACCGTTTGCCAGATTAATGGATTTTGTTTCCCAATGTGCATAAGTGCTTGGGCTTGAGATAGAACCATGGGAATAGCTAACGCCATTGTTTGTTCCAGTCCCTGCTACCAAATCTTCCCAAGTTAAAATCTGTTCTACTTCAAGGTCCTCCCCTTTAAACACCTCTTCATCTGGTTCTTCATTTACGAATGTGATTTTTGCGTAAAAATATCCTGCATCATCCGTTGTTGTTTCCTTCTTATTCATTCGGAAATATATCTTATCACCTTCATCTAATGTAACAGCCTTAGCTTCTCCTACTATCGAATTGCTTGTATTTGTTACTACCGTACGATTAATAATACAATTAGATGTATCATTTGCATAAGCATATACAACAACGCCATCGCTATTATTACTAGAAACAGAAGCATTCATTGTAATATTGATTTTAGCTTTACATGGCATCGTATACACATATACCAAATCATTTTCTCCAGAACTTTTGCCTTGACCACTAGCATTCAGATAAGCACTACTATCTGTTGCCACGTACATAGTATTTGGCGCTTCCCCTGTTACCAACGCTTTTTCGCTTCCATCTGCGTGTGAAATGGATATTGTTGAAAAATACGGATACAATGTTGGAGTATTAATGGAACCATGCGAATAATATGTCCCATAAGCACCTCCACTCATACTGCCACCAGCCACCATGTCTTTCCACGTGATTTTCTTATAAACTTCACCTGTCGGATTAAGTTCCACAAATGTAATTTTTGTCTGGAAAAGCCCTTCATCACCTTTTGAAGATTCATTTTTATTCAATCGGAAATACAACTTGGTTCCCTTATTCAAAATGATGTTATCGGCACTAAGTATCTGTAATCCATCTTTATTTGTTATCTTTGTATTGCCAATAATTGCATTGTCCTGGGTATCCGCATAGACAGATGCTACAACGCCATCCGTCGAAATTTCCGTCAGCATTGACATCAATTCAATATCAACCTTTGCTTTATTCGGCATCGTATACACATATGCCAAATCACTATTTCCATCTACCTTCGCCAACCCATTTGATGCCAAATACGCATTTTCTGGCGTACCACCTTCCACATACATCATTTCTTCATTTTTTACCATTGGCGTTTCCGTGGCACCAGAAATGCTAATGATAGACCAATTCGGATAAACACTTGGATAGCTAATACTATTATTTCCGTAAGTAATAGTGCCTTCCGAAACTTCCACTACTGTGCTCTCTTCCTCATCAGACGGTGCCTTATATGGCTCTCCAACAAATGTATCGCCTGTCGGATTAATCTCGGCATATGTAATCTTTGCATAAAACCAACCGGCATCGCCTACTGTGGCTTCTTTTGCATTTAATCGGAAGTAAATCTTATCGCCTTTATTAAGAATTACTTCATCTTTCTGTCCAACCACCTTGTTTGCTGTATTTGTGACTTCTGTATGATTAATAATACAGTTATCTGTATTGTTTCTGTACGCATAAACTACAACACCATCACTGGAGGAATTTCCAACAGAAGCGTTTAATGCAATACTTACTTTCGCCTTTGTCGGCATCGTATATACATACATCAAATCATGCTTTTGAGAAGATTGGGCCTTGCCCTCCGAATTTACATAAGCAGTTGCATCCTTTGCAACATACATTGTTTTCGCTACACTTCCTGAAATCATATCAGAAATCTTTTTGCTCGAAAGTTCTACGGATTGGGTATTCCAACATGGATATGCATTTCCGTCACTAAGAGACCCATGGGAATAGCTAATTGTTCCCGGCTCAACAACCGTTTGATTTTCGCTCTCTTCTTTATCACTGCCCCCATTACCTTTTGGATTGATTTCCACGTAAGTAACCTTTCCATAAAAACTACCGGCATCACCCTTAATGGACTTATTCATATTGTAAACAAAGTAAATTTTATCGCCTTTTTCCAACACAAGATTATTCAACTGAAGTGCTTTTGCACCATCAGCATTTGTAATAACCGTTTTATCAATAAGCTTGTTTGAAGCTTTGTTTACATAAACCCAACCGACAACACCATCGCCGCCTTGTTCATCCACTTTGGCTGTCAAAGCAATATTGATTTTAGCCTTGCATGGCATCGTATATACGTATGCCATATCATACTTATCCGACGGATTTGCTGTCGCATCTGAAGCAAAATATGCTTTCTTTTTAGAATCCCCTGAGATATACAATTTGTCGCCGCCATTTACCATTGCAGTTTCTTTTCCTGTAGAACGGGAAATAGATACCGCGCTCCAGTAAGGATATGTATCCGCATACTTGATCGAACCATGCGAAAAAGAATTGGTTCCTGCCGTAGGTATTGCGGCTGTTCCCTGCTCTTCATTTTCCTGACTTTCTCCGCCATCTTTTGTAGGATTCATTTCCACATAAGTAACTTTGCCATAGAAATTACCAGCGTCACCTTTAATGGATTTATTCATATTGTAAACAAAGTAAATCTTATCGCCCTTTTCCAAAACAAGATTATTTGCAGGTACTGCCTTCGCTCCATCTGCTGCCGTAAACACTGTCTCATCAATAATCATATTCGATTTCTTATTTACATAAACATATCCCACAATACCATCGCCGCCTTCCGCTGCAACTTGGGCTGTCAATGCAATATTAATCTTTGCTTTACACGGCATCGTATATACATATGCCATATCATATTTTTCTGATGGATGTGCCGAAGTATCAGATCCAAAGAAGGCTTTCTTTGTTGTATCACCTGCTATATAAAGTTTATCTTCTTCTTTTACAAGGACCGTTTCTTTTCCCGTAGTTTTTGAAATCGCCACTGCACTCCAAAACGGGTATGCATCTGGATATTTAATAGACCCATGTGAAAAAGAATTGGTTCCTGCTGTAGGCATTGCAACCGTAGGCTGAGCTATCTTGAATTTTTCACCCTCATACGCTTTGCCCTTTGGATTTAATTCTGTAAAAGTAATTTTTGCGTAAAAATTACCTTTATCATAATCTGTTGTTTTATTTCTGTTATAACGGAAATAAATTCTATCCCCTTTTTCTAAAATAACATCTTTGGCTTCTAAGGCTGCCGCGCTTGTGACAATTGTCCCGTTAATAATACAATTGTTCGTATCATTTCTATAGGCATATGCCACAACACCATCACCGCCACTCGAAGAAACCTTTGCATTCAACACAATGTCCACTTTCACTTTGCGCGGAGCTGTAAATACATAAGCCATATCGTGTGTTTCAGATGTATTAGCGCTGGAATCTGAAGCAAAGAAAGCTTTCTCTTCTTTGTCCGTTGTTACAAAAAACTTATCATTCTCTTGCCTCATCTTTTCTTCTTTTTCGTTTTTATCAATCTGAACAACTTCCCATCCTGGATATCTAAATGCCTCCAGTATACAACCGTGGGAATAATGGACTGCACCTTCCTTGATTTCAAATCCGGTACTCTGTCCCTCAGTTTCTACTATTTCAGTTGTTGCGTTTCTAATAATCTCATTTCCTGTTTGCTCAACTTCCTTTGGCCTAAATGCAATGAAAAGTCCCGCAACAAGAACCGTAATCAAGAGAACCGCAACAGCCGCAAGAATCATTTTCTTTTTACGACTCATCTTTTCCCCCCCTGCAATTATTTCACATCAACATACATAAGTTTTACATAAAACTGCCCTTCATCATTGTCTGCTGTGCCATTGGGATTATATACACAATAGAGTTTGTCACCCTTTTTCACTTCAACTGAATATGCACTGGACACTGTCATATCTTCACTTGGTGTAACAATCTCTTCCTTAACAAGATAATCCGATGTGTCATTTCTGTAACAAGACACAACAATTCCATCGCTTTCTTCACTGAGAACACGAGAAATCAATTCCAAATTAATGGTTGCATCACATGGCACCGTATATACATACATTAAATCATGTGTAGCCGATGTGTTTGCATCCGGACTCTCCTCGTCACTACTTAAATATGCAATCATTTCATCGTCACCTTCTATGTACATCCTGTCATCAAACAATACCATGTCTGATTGCTCACCTGTTTCACGGTTAACGGCAATCATTTCCCAGCACGGATATTTATCTGCTTTTAAGATGCCGCCATGAGAATAAGATGTAGTCCCCATCATAATTGTCTTCGCAACCTCATCAAGATTTATTTCTTTCTTTGGTTGTTCTTGTTTTGTCTCATTGCCTTTTTCTTCCGCTTTTTGGTTATTGCCACACGCCATCATGGAAAACACCATCGCTCCACAAATCACTGCTGCAAATAAACGTTTCACTTTGCCATTTTTCATTTTTCATTACCTCCTCGTTTCCCTTAGAAATTTATTGATAATCTGTCGTGAAATTACGAACTTTATACATAGAAAAATCCGCCATTGTATACTGTCTGCGCACACCTACGCCTTTCTCCTCATCCAAACGAATCACGAAGAATGTATCTGTGTCATAAGTTGCCTTTACCTTAGTTGCTACACAGTATGCAACATCCCCATCTGCAAAGCTTGTAATACCTTTTGTATCCACATTGTTAAGCAGAATATCAGAGTAGTTATACTCAATCAAAAGCTTATCTTGCGACTTTGAATATTTATACACCTTGTCCCCCGTAGTAATAAGAAGCATATCTGTATCATAATAATCTGTAGATAAATCATGACCATTATTATGAAGTAATCTGCACCCTGCCTTCTCGTCACGTACCAACTTTTGGTTTTCCACTCTATATCCTGCGAGTTCATCCCAACCAAGTGCCCAAACCATTTCTTCACTCGGGTCCCACACAACACCATGGGCACTAGAAAGCATCTGTATATCTGTTTGTGTACAGTTTGCTCCTGCCGTAATGTTGTAATACATTAAACAGCCGGCCTTCATATAATCTGTCCCGCCACTCCCTGCAACTACTATGTCCCCATTCGGCAACATTTCGATTGAATGTGGCATATACGGAACTTCCTCTTCCCACAAGCATTCGCCGGTAGCATAATCTGCAATGCCCGCCCAATTATTTGAAGCCGTCATAATCACTACTTCCTTTTGATAATATTCAGACCAGCGAAGTTTAACATCATCAATAGAAAGGGCAAGTCTTGCCTGTGGAGTTTTCCATCCCTTTTCTTCTGACGGATACCATTCCCATACAATGGCTTCTTTTGACGTTGGATCATTTGCATCTAAGTCAACTACTCTAACTCCACCTTCCATATCTGTCATAGCCATAAGATGTTTCACTTCTTCTTTTACCTCATTCTTTGTTTCTGTCTCTTTCGTCATTTCACATCCTCCTAGTGTTATTACCATTATTGGCAATAATGTTAAAATTATAAATTTTTTCCAGCTTTTCATGATGAACTCCCTTCTCTCTTTTACAACACGAACTTACGGGTGCCTTTATCACAGATTACTTCAAGTATATCGCCATCTGTTTCTGCAATGATGGTCCCATCGTAAAATGGTCCATAAACCAAAATGTTCGTATTGGAAAATCTCTGCTGTACTTCCCACTCACAACTCCTACACATAGTCACTGCCATTTTAGGAGCAACAGCATCTATAAACGCTTGACTTGCCGAACTATTATTCCCATGGTGGGGAATCTTTAATAGCGCACTTGGTAGTATCTCTTTACAAGTTTCTATGATTTGTTTTTCTGTCTTTTCGTATATATCACCGGTAAATAATGCAGAAAATTTTCCGTAAGACATCTTTATCACCAAGGAATACATATTGGAATTGATTTCCTGCTCCACGAACGGGAGATCTGGTGAAACCTCTGGGATTCCCTCGGTCGGAAAAAGTACTTGCAGATGTAGGTCTCCAACATTAAATTCCTGTCCTGCACGAACACATTTCATTGGAATATCTTTGTTACGAACAATTTCCAAAAACGCGAAATCTGTCTCTACACTTTTAAAACCGTAACCAGACAAAATTACATGCTTCACATCGATATGTTTTATCAATTCTCCAAAACCAGCTGTATGATCTTTGTGCAAATGTGAAACAACAAAATAATCAATACATTTTACTTGCATCTCCTGCAACTTTTTCACGACAGACTCTCCACCAACTTGGGTTGAAATATCAACCAACATATTTTGACCATTCGGCAATTCAATATATGTGCTATCGCCGTTACCGTAGTATGTGTGGTATGGTGCCTGATTGAAAAACACAAATCTTAACATCTCATTTCCTCCTCGTATTTCTTACAGTTCTTCTATATAACTAAGACCTTCCATTTTTTTCATAGTTGAAAGGACCAATTCATGGGACTGCCTTAATTGACTTTTTAAAGTCACGACAAATGCCACTGAATTATTTGCCAATTCGTTGTCATGCTCCATCTGAATGTTACTGACTTCAATATGGTTTTCTCTTGCATATCTCATAAACGCACCAAGCGGCACCTTTTTTCCAAGTTCTACATAAACTTCTACAATTCTTGTGTTTTTTCTCATATAGGCATCCCATCTATGAAGCACTGTTAAAATCACAAAAATTGCCATTGCACCCACAAAGGCGATTTCGTAAATTCCCAAACCAACTGCGAGACCGACACAAGCTGCTGACCAAAGTCCTGCCGCGGTAGTTAGACCCTTTATCTGATTTCGAGATGTCACAATAATGGTTCCTGCTCCAAGAAAACCAATCCCGCTTATCACCTGAGCGCCCATTCGGACTAGATCCCCTGTCTGATACACTTGATATACATACTGATTCGTCATCATCACCACACAAGCTCCCAATGACACTAGCATATATGTCCTTAATCCTGCTGCTCGATTCTTTAATCCTCGTTCAAGTCCTATAATGCCACCTAAAATAATTGCAACACTTATTCTCAACACTACTGACAGTAAAGTAATCTTCCTTATATCTGTAATTACTTCGGTTAAATACCCCATTATACTTCCTTTCCTATTGCTTTATAAAAGCCTTCTCTTATATCTTTTAGCGCCACCGGTTTTCCATCTTTGTGATATTTTACTTCAAACATCAATGGCCCTTGGTAACCATACTTGTCAAATAAATATAGCAATTCTTTCCAATCTAATTTCCCATCTCCCGGTACCCAATGTTTTTCATCTTCCAACTCATAATCAGATAAATGAACTGTTTTTATATAATTATGTGCTACCTGCAAAAATTCTTGGTGAGTCTCTTGTGTTAGATGATTAACATCTAAACACAATTTTGCTTTTGTCTCTTTAATTAACTGCAAACACTCACTGGCTGTATTTCCAAGATTAGTTCTAGGGAGCGCTTCCACTGCTAACGTCGAACCTATTGAAGAAACATAATCTGCGAGACGTTTGATGTTTTTATTAGTCTGTTCCACTACTGCCTTCCTATTTTCTGGCACAAACGGTTCCCATGTAAAAATATGCACAACAAAACATGGTGGCAATATAGGAACTGCGTTCTCAACATAATAGACAAAGTTTCCAAATATTTCGTCACTTCTCTCATCACCTACCGTCAAATCCAGCCCCCACCCATAAGGAAGGTGGATAGACCAAATTTTCAAACCTTGTTTGCAAGCCATTTCGTATTCTTCTCGAAATGTTTTAATACACTTTTCCCTTGTATTGTCATCTTCTTGTGGGTGATACCATGCCGCCAACTCTACATATTCAAACCCTTCCACTGATTCCCCGTCTTTCCAAGCACCACTAGTTGAGTTAATTGCACTGGAGAACCCTAACTTCAAAACATTTCCCAAACTTATTCCTCCTTATGAAATACCAAAATTTTGCCGAATACTTCATTCCCAGATGAGCAAATAGTGATTTTGTTATCCAACACCTCGACACCACTCATATCCGGATAACAATCAACAAGTTTCGCGCCCATTATATACGGTACAACAGTCTTCGTTTGCCTATATGTATGTGCACTGATATATATGAGTGCATAGTCGCCATCAACCGTATCATATTCCATCACTTTTAGGTTATCTTTATCTGTAATCTTTCGCGACGAAGTAAGATAATGTATCACCGGTTCTTGTATGATAAACCGGTATTTTTTATAGAAAGAAACCGCCTCTTTAATTGCCGCATTTACTTCAGCGCTACATTCCGAAACAACCCCACTAATGCACATTCTTCCCATCATAGAATTGGTCAGTGCAAATTCTGCTGTTTTTTTATCAAAATCACTTGCTATTCTACTCCAATTTCCGCACTGCACCGGATGCACATGCTTAGAAACGTTATAGAAAATCGCGCCCGTATACAAATGACTTTCCTGATCTGTAATCGATGTAAGGGCTGCTCTCGCTAAATTGTAATAATCAAGCTTTAATCCTCCTGACGAACAATGTTCTATAATAAGATCCGGATACATTTCTTGAATTTCTAATATCCATTTGCTATAGGCTAGCCTCTTTTGATTTAAATTCTCTGTTAGACTATCATCTCCATCACACCCGGGTGCACAATCCGCGTTATAATCTACTTTTATGTATCGGAATCCTTCCTCATAAAGTCTCGCAAACACATCTGTGGCATATTTTCGCACTTTCTTCTTTGAGAAGTCCAAAAAACGGCGTCCTCCCTGCGTAATACATTTACCATGCACCTTTAAAAACATATCTTCTTCTTTGTAAATAGGACTATGCGGCCCCGCCATCTCAATCTCGCACCAAATTCCCGGAATCATCCCTCTATCTGAAATTGCTTTGCTAACCGCAGACAAGCCGTTTGGAAAACGGATTCTGCTATAGTCCCAACAGCCCACATATTCATACCAATCTTGCCCCGGATCCGTAAACCATCCAGCATCGGTCACATATACTTCCAGTCCCATTTCCTTTAGGCTATCAAGTTGTGCTACGATACGTTCCTCAGAGGTGTCACCAACCATCGCTTGCCAATCATTAAAAATGGTAGGAAGCTTCTCATCCGTTCTTGGGCGTTTCATCAACACATTTTTTTGATGCATATGAAATTGATTATAAACAATATCTATATCACCTTTGGCAACCGTCAACGATGCCTTTGGTGTTTCATAAACATCTCCCGTCTGGAGTTTCTTATACCATTGGGAATTGGCGTAATCTAGCGGACCGCCTTGAGTATAAAACCATGTCGGATTTTCCACATCCCCGGCACCAATTTCTAGTCTCCACTGTCCATTATTCTCTATTTGTACTCCCCAGAAGAGTTCTTGTCCTTTTTCTTCTACAACCGCACAAGGGAAATTACGAATGGTTGTATAAGCACTATTGTTTTCAATTGTGTATCCGGTTCGAGAACCTTCGCACAAATCCAACTCTTGAAATGTTGCAACGCTCTCCTCTCCTTCAAAAGACCATGCTGAATGATATGTATGTAACACCATATCTTCCACTTTCCCGTAATAAGGAAAATTTCCTAACATGAAACTACTCACATGGTTTATTACTACTTCCTCCGTACCCATATTTCTTACACGGGTATATCGATGTATCGCAGGAGAGTCGATATACACCTCAAATATCAATTCCACTTCAACTTGTTTTTGCTGGTTAAAAAGACAAATAATATGCCTATTCTCTTCTTTTTCATAATTCTTAAAAATCAAGTTATGAGAGGTTTCATATCTGATTTGACGATTTCCCACACTTGCATCAAGCCGACCTTCAAAATCCAGTGCCACAGAAACTTCATATGGATATATCATCTTCAGGTATCTGTTTCTCGGTTTTATTTCCGTATGTTTTGGAAGGAAATATTTATGACACAAATGCCCCTCCTCATCAATACACATCACATATTCGTAATAATCGTTACCAATAACAAGTTCTTTCATTTTTTCTAACTTTCCTTACATCTGTACTCGTATGGTGTTGCGCCATAATTTTTCTTAAATATTCTGCTGAAATAAGCAGAATCATTAAATCCAACCGCATAAGATATTTTTTGAATCGGCAATCTTGTTGTGCGAAGTAATTCTGCTGCCTTTTCAAGTCTTAATGTCGTGAGATACTGCGAATATCCCATCTCAAAATTCTGGGAGAACAGTCTACTTGCAAAACTGGCATTAATATCAAAACGCTTTGCCAACTCTTCCAAACTCATCATTTCTGCATAATGTTCCTCTATATAAAGGAGCATCTTTTTAAACTTATGGTTACGCACATCGTCAATCTGTGCTTTTTTCGAGCTATCATATGATTTATCTTCTTGCCTATTTTTTGCATCTAAGACATTTTTCAAATCTTCTAGAATATTATCCGTGTTTTTCTTGTCGAGGGGCTTCAGGCAATACCGAAACACGTTGTATCGAATTGCTTCACAAGCTTGTTTAAAATCTTCATATCCACTTACAATAATAAATTCAGCCTTTGCATTCATCGCCTTGGCTGCTTTTATAAGCTCCATTCCGGAAATTTTTGGCATACGCATATCGGTACAAACTACATCGGGCTCCAATTCCTTTATCATCTCTAGCGCAACTTCCTGATTTGTGGTCTTATATACGATTTCAAATCCATATTTTGCCCAATCAAATCCACTTTCCATTCCTTTGAGACACAACGGTTGATCATCTACTAAAATTACCGTATACAAAATCTTCTTCCTCCTCTGTCCATATCGGCAAACTCACTACCACGCTTGTATTTGTATGCCCACAATTTCTTACAGACGCAACGGAAACCCCGTACGCTTCACCGTATATGGTTTTTATCCTCCGATTAATACTGTAAAGTCCAAAGCCTTTATCTCCTTCCAGAAGTGCACTTGCCTCTAGTTTGCTTCTCAATTCAGCAAGCTCGACTTCACCAATTCCAATACCGTTGTCAACTACACTAATGGAAATAGAATTATCATTGGCCTTTACTTCTACTTTAATTACGTTATTACTGTTTTCGAACACAAACCCATGTTTAAACACGTTTCCAATAAGGGGCTGAATAATCATCTTAGGCACTCGTGCAACTCTCAATGACTCTTCAATCGAATATTCTACGCGAAACATATTGTCATAACAGATTTTCATAACCTCAAGATAGGCTTCGGAGGCTTTAAGCTCATCCTCCACCGTCACAAATCCATTAATATACAACGAATATCTAAGGAATTTTGCCATTTGCACAGTGACCTGTGCAACCTCTTCGTTTTTCCCCATTTCTGATAACACTCGGATGTTTTCTAACATGTTGTATATAAAATGTGGATTTATCTGACTCTGCAAAGCCTTCATGTCACGATCCTTTTCGCATAACTTCATCTCATACAATCGCTGCTGTGTATAAAATGCATCGCGACTTTTTTCATGTAATCTATCAATCAAGTCATTAAATTGATTTGCAACAATATTCATCTCACTACATATAAAATCGTTTCGCAGACGTTCTTTTGTACCAAAGTCAGTAGACATCATATGCTTCACAATAATATTAAGTGGATTCGCAATATAACGAACCAGTGCATACATACACAACGCTACCAGTGAAATATTCACTCCAAGTTGTACCCAAATCATCGTACGAATGTCTTCGAACCCAGATACATCTTTCCCACTCTGTAGTATGCACTCCACAGTGTAGTTCGTATTACTAATTTCTAAATTTTTAGATACAACTGCGGCTGCAGAAGCTTTCTTTTTTTGTAGTTCAAAAGAAATGTTTTGATTTTTTGCATCATAAACCAATACATCTAGGCTTCTTGGCAAGTCAAATTTCTCACCTAGTTCTCCTTTATCGATGACAACCGCAGCCATAATGCTACCACATTCTATATTTTCTACCGCTTCATAATCATTAATATAAAACGGCTGTAATTCCAATACCCAGAAAGAGTCCTCCATATCTAGAATTTGATAACTTGCATACTCCATATCAGCATCTCTATTCTCACTCATATACTCATATTGTTTTTCTAGAATCTTCTGCTTTTCTAATGATAAAATTCTTGAGTAATTGTCGTAAGAATGATTCTGATAATTAACAACCAAAAGATGAACTTGTTCTTCTGTAAATTCATTCAACAAATCTACACATTCTCGAATTGTCGCCTGATCTTTACGCATTTCCCCTTCTTCAATATCGCGAAAATAGTCCAATCGAAATAATTCCAAATAGACTCTTCCCGAGAAATCATTAAGCAGTTCTATCTTTTGCTCAAATTCGTTTCTAATATTACTCGAAATAGTATTGCATTCTTTATGTATCAGTTCCTCATTTATGTTTTGCAAATATGACAAACATGCATAGTTGCTGATAGCACTAACTCCCAATATAACGAGTAAAAAAATTAGTAATATGGATTTTACACTTCTTGCTTTCATAAATACTTTACCTCAATGTTTAACCTTTTATACCGCCCACATTGATTCCCTTGACAAAGTATTTTTGGAAAAATGGAAAGACAACAAGAATCGGTCCTGCCGCCAATACACACATCGCCATCCTTGCTCCATAGGTTGGAATATCCATTGTCGTCAACCCCTGCATTCCCATGTATTCCAAATATTCCGGGCTATTTAGGAACTCAATGTTGCTCATAAGCTTCATAAGTAAGTACTGAAGCTTATGGAGTTTCTCATTTTCAGTATATATCATACTTCCGAAATATTCATTCCAGCTATTTAGCATTAACATTAAGCTCACCGTTGCGACTGCGGGTTTTGACATGGGTACAATAATAGAGGCAAATATTCTTCCCTCTGATGCGCCATCAAGTTTGGCACTTTCTATTATTTCCGTCCCAATACTTGTAAAAAAGCCTTTGAATAACAATATGTGATAGGCACTGACACACCCTGGAAGAATCAATGCCCAAATTGTGTCCTTAAGTGCCAGCCATCTACTTACCAAAATATATGTAGCCGGTAATCCACCATTAAATAACATCGTAAAGAGTACAAATACAGATAAAATTTTTCTATATTTATAATCTCTTCTCGATAATACATAACCGCATGCTGCTGTTACTATAACACCAATTAATGTGTACAGAATAGTGGTAACAATTGTCACTACATATGAATCAACTAGACTCTGCGGATTGGCAAGTATCATCTTATATGTTTCTAACGTATATTTGCTTGCAAATACTTGATATCCTTCTTCTACAATCACATTCTGCGGTTGAAAAGAACTGCTCAAAATAAGCAAAAACGGATACAAGCAACAAAAGCAGAAAAACACCAAAGCAGAAAACATTATCACATGTATAACTTTGTCTGCTCGCGAATATACGCCACCTTCTCTATTTTTTTTCTTTTTTCTTAACATCTCACAAAACTCTCCTTAAAACATGGCATTTTCCGGTGAAAGCTTTTTCACTATCCAATTGCAAAGCAGGATTAAGAAAAAGCCGATTACTGCCTGATAAAAACTTGCAGCAGAAGACATTCCAATATCTCCCACACCCATTAGTGCCCTATAAGTAAATGTACTAAGCACGTCCGTTGTTTCATATAAGAGTGGTGAATTCTGCGGAACATTATAAAACAAGCCAAAATCAGTACTTAGAATTTTCCCAAAGTCCAAAATTAGCATCAGACTAATCATAGGCCTAAGAGACGGAAGAGAAATGTGCCATATCTGTTTCAATTTTCCTGCACCATCCACTCTTGCCGCCTCATAAAGTTCTAAATTCGTTCCCATCAAGGAAGCATAGTATACAAGACCTCCGTATCCCATACCTTTCCAAAGTGCTGTTACTGTTATAATAACCGGCCAATACTTTGGATCGTTGTACCACATAATAGGCTCTCTACCAAACATTTCCAAAAGATTATTTGCAAGACCATTGTTCATATCAAATATACCGTTAATAGCATAAGATACTACTACGTAGGATATAAAAAATGGCAAAAGCAAAATTGTTTGACTAACTTTCACTACATTTTTTGACATTTCAAACAACATTAATGCTATGCACACTGCCACAACAAGCCCTACGAAAATGAATACCAAATTATATAGAATTGTATTTCTTGTGGCGCGAATTGCATCTTCACTGGTAAACAAATACTCAAAATTTTTGAAACCTGCCCAAGGGCTTTTTAGCAATCCATCAGCATAATTAAAATCCTTAAACGGTAACACCAAACCATACATAGGAATATATTTGAACACGAATAAGAACAAAACTGCAGGAAGCGCCAACAACGTAAGTGGCAAATTCTTCTTAAAATAAAACCAGCCTCTACCCTTCTTTTTTGTTGTCATATATCTCTTCTCCTCTACTATCTTGTGGTTTTCCACTCTGCATACTGCTTGTTTACCTCTTCTAACAGTTTATCAATACCAACTTTCGTCAGATTGTCATTTACCTTAGCAAGATATTCATCAAAATCTCCTGTCATGGAGCCGGTCTCCAATATCGGTTTTGCTGCAGTCATTACAGATGCCGTCGAAGCAACTTGTGTTTCAAATCCTTCACTGTCAAAATTAAAACCAAAACATTCCGGAAGACTTCCCTCCGCCTTAATCGTTTCATTAATCTGCTTTAATTCCTCTAATGCTTCTAACGTATTCCATGTTGAATCCCATTGATCCCAAAGCGGACCAATCCAATTGTGAGCCACCTTGTATGTAGTTTCGCTTCCACTCGTTGGAAGCACAGACTTGCTACCAATTTCTGCACTACGTTCTTCGTTCACTTCATAGTTGATACCTTCAATTCCATAGGCAATGAGGTTAGAAAGTTCTGGATCTTTCCAGATCAAATTAAGGACCTCAAGTGCCTTTTCTGGATGCTTACATGTAGAACCAATAGAATTAGAAACAAACGCAACGCTTGACGCATCTACATATTTATTAAGACCTGCATAAATTTCTACTGTTTCAAATCCATAGTAATCCGTCGACTTTGTAAATGTCTTATCGTAAGAACCTGCAATATTGAGCACCGCATATTTACCAGTCTTTGCCTCTGACTGATAAGAATCCAGCGCTAATGCATCTTGTGCAATGTAACCCTTTTTGTACCATTCATTCATTAATCTGTATCTCTCAATGGTCTCTTCATTATCCACAAGTTGACGAACGAACTTTCCTTTTTCTACATCAAATACAATGCAGCCTCCAATAGAATTACACCATGTCTGTTGACTCGGAGCGCCTAAATACCCTGTTTTTGCCATCAAAATAGGAGTTATCCCTGGTTCTCCCTCCTTTACGGCCTCAAGAAACGGTTCCAAGTCTTCTAACGTCTTAACATCTTTATAATTAAAATTGTATTTTTCCACTAGGTCTTTTTTCAAAACCCACCCGTTTGTTTGTCCCCAAGAATTCTGTCCTGGTATTGCACGAATCGCTCCCTTATATGTAACTGCTTGCCACGCCACATCATCCACCTTAGCAAGAATATCCGGTGCATATTCTTCTAACATATCAGATATGTCTAGATATGCTTCACTTCCAAGGGAACCGCTTCCTGTTCGGAATGCAATATCTACTTCTTCTCCCGTTTGAAGCATTACTTGTATCTTATTTGTGTAAGTTGCTCTGTCATAAAAATGAAAATCAATTTTTGCTCCTGTTTGTGGAAATATAATGGCATTAACTGCCTCCTCTACTTTTTCCACATTTTCTGTATCCATTACGGAAATAGGGTTCATCATATACCAATCTAAAACAATCCCATCAGCCTCACCTTTGTTAGATTTTCCGCACCCTGTAAAACATGATACAACCAGCGCCATTGTTAACATTGCGACACATAATCGTTGCATTTTTCTTTTCATAACACTTCATCTCCTCTTTCATCTTGTTGCCTTCAGCAACCATACTTTTCCACTGTTTAGAAAAACCTAACATAAATATTCATTTTCGTTAATGTAGGATTATTTTTTTTTTGGACAATAATGATTTTTATATGAAATTTTCTTCACAATCCTTACTTTATACTTTTTTAATTTGCCCCATTTCCTATTTTATGGTATACTCACCACATTGAAAGGAAGGTGTATACTATGGCTGCAATGGATGAATTTCGCGCAGAACGAGAAGCCATAAAACATGGCACATGGAAACAAAAACTCGGATATTTTTGGGATTATTATAAATGGCACACTATCATTATCGGTATTGTTGTATGTGCTATCATTAGTATCACTTACAACATTATTACGCAAAAGGACAAAGCCTTATCGGGCATTCTCTTAAATGCATATGAATATGATATGGAAAACCCTGAGACGAATCTGGTAGATGAATTTATAGAGTTAGCGAACATTGACACTTCTGAGTATGAAGTAATTTTAAATACCGGCTTGTCCTACTTGCCTGAAGATGCGGAAGGTGGTTCTTCCTACAATTACAGTACCAGCCAGGTAATAACAGCTCAATCAGGTGCTGGTGAATTAGATTTTGTAGCCGGTCCTCACAGTAGTATCAAGGATTGGGCATACAAAGGTCTGTTCCTCGATTTGCGAAAAATCTTAACCGATGAGCAACTTAAAGTTTTTGAACCTTACTTTTTGTATATTGATGAAGGTATCATAGAGCAACGGGCAGAAGCTTGGGACAAGATGGAAGATGTATCTGCCATTGCCATACCGGAAAGCCTTAGCCCGGAAGGCATGTCAAAACCAGTTCCTGTTATGCTTGATATGACAAAGTCCCAAAAACTTTTGGATGCTTACGGATATGATATAGAAAATCTGGCTATCGGCGTAGTTTCCAATGCTTCGAATGTAGAAAACACATTGACGTTTCTTGAATATCTTTTAAAATAATTAGGATTGTTTCCCCTCTTGAAATGCGGTATAATATTCCAAAATATACCACACGAAAGAGGGGATTTTTTATGGACAAAAAGATATCAACTGCCGCACTTTCCATTATAAAAAAGATGCAGCAAAATGAATTAACAGAAAGTGTTATCTATGAAGAAATCGCCAAATTTGCCAAGGGCGAAGAAAATAAGCAAACTCTTTTGCGACTTTCAAAAGAAGAAAGAGCACATTACGAGATATGGAAACAATACACCGGCATCGAGATGAAACCGGAAAAATTGAAAATATTAAAATACAAATTACTGGCAAGAATTCTTGGTTTTACCTTTGCCGTTAAATTAATGGAAAACGGGGAAGAAGGTGCACAGGCAGAATATTCTCTTCTCGCTCAGGAAGTGCCGGAAAGCATTCACATCCGCGAACAGGAAGAAGAACACGAAGCTGCCCTACTTGATATGTTAGACGAAGAAAGTCTTCAATATGTGGGAAGTATGGTGCTAGGTCTTAACGATGCACTAGTAGAACTTACTGGTTCTCTCGCAGGCTTTACCTTTGCCCTACAAAACACAAGGCTCATCGCTCTCTCTGGTCTGATCATCGGAATTTCAGCAACCTTTTCTATGGCCTCCAGTGAATTTTTGGCAGCCAGAAGCGAAGGCAGAAATGATGCTTTAAAATCCTGTACCTACACAGGTGTTGCGTACCTAATAACAGTAGTACTTTTAGTTGCGCCATATTTGATTTTTGGAAATGCGAATTACCTTTTGGCACTCATTTGTATGCTTTTGATTGTAGTGCTAATCATTGCAGGATTTACGTATTACACCTCCGTTGCTCAAGATCAGCCATTTAAATCTAGATTCTGGGAGATGGCGCTTATCAGTATCGGCGTTGCAGTCATTTCTTTCTTTGTAGGTGTACTGGCAAAACGATTCTTAGGTGTAGACCTATAATGAATGAAAAAACTAGTCACACTGTGACTAGTTTTTTTGATTGGTCTCTTGTGCAGCGCTGCATCGCACCGTTACACGGCTGGCACCACCAGGAGTACACGTATAAAGCGAAAGATCAAATCCGCTAGTAATCATTTCCTTTGTTGCGTTTTTAGGCAACGTTTCCAAAAGCACAACTTTATAACAATGCGTATTTCCACTTACATCGGTAAACATAACATCATCGCCTGCCTGCAGCTTTGATAATCTTCCAAAATGATTTTTATAATTATGTGCGGCAATTACAAAATCCTTTTCATAATAGGATCCGTAATAATGACAGGGCGCTTTTTTTAACTTTGCGTAGCTCCAATCCGTTAGAACCGGTAATTCCAAATCTAAAACAGGAATCGTAAGCACGCCAATACAATCATACCCATCCACTTTAACGGTAGACATCTCTATTTGCGAATCATTTTGTTCGACATTTTTTTCGTTAATCTTACTTCGAACATCTTCAAGTATAGCCTCGGTAAACATTGCGGCATTTTCCGATTCCCAACGGTTATATACCACAAACCCTACCGAACTTAACAGACAAATCATCCCAAGTAAAATACAAGTTAACCCTATCCATCTACGCATTTGTTTTCCTCTTCTTCGAAAGCACAATTCCTATCACAATGAAAATCATACCGCCAACTGCCAATACTGGAATCGGCCATATTAACTGCCCAGTTTGTATCAAGGTCGAGGTATTGGTAACTGTAAAAACATATCCTGTTTTGGAATATGTTGCAGTAAATCCCTTTGGAATGTTTACCTCTTTGATGCTGTAGGCATCACTTTCCGGCATATCAGTGTAAGTTACCTGCCAATCATTTTTCGCATGAAGCGTTGCCGTCTTAACTACATCCCCATTCCGTAAAAGTTGCACTGTAACACTATCCGTCGCCGCCGTAGATTTATCGGTATTCCACTCCTTCTTTATGGTGATGGAAGCAAACCTAGAGGCCTCTGTTTTTGGTGAAGCGTTTACATCATAAACATACCCGCCTGTCTTCTTACTAGGAACTGTCACTATAAAAGGAGTGCAAGGCGCAAACCCTTTCACTGCCTCTGTTTGCTTGACAAAATATAATCCCAACGCAAGGCCTTTGCAAACCGCTGTTCCTGTTTTATCTGTAGTTATTTTGATAGATGACACCTTGTTCTTTGAAACAAATTCATCTAGTTTTTTTGCAAGAGATACATCATCAAGAGCAACTCCCACATCCTCAAAATCGTCCGTACAAACATAGCCTATTTTCCCATTCTCGTTCATACGAACAGTTGCAACATAATACACACTAAGCTTCGCACCTATGATCGGTTCTTTTTTATTCTGCTCCATCAGAGTCACGGAAATAGAGCCGGTTTTATTCTGGTCAAAATCTTGTGCAAAAACGGTGAGCGAACAGGCTAAAATTAATAGTACTGTTACACACAAAGTTATGATTTTACGGCGCATGTTCTGTGCCTCCTTCCTCTTTTTTCTTCTGCTTCGTATTCTTCGGCGGCTCTCTATACTTCACAAACAAGTGAATGAGAAGCACGAAAAGCATAGGTGCAGCAACCGCAGGTGTCACTAGCAGTGGTTCTATGCGAAATGCCTCGTTTGAGACATAAATCATCGGTTTATCCTTCAGGGTTTCCACCCTTATTCCGCGCACCAGCAATCGATGGGTATTAATTCCATAAGGTGTACAGGTGAACAACGTACAGTAATCTGCCCCTTCCACAATCTGCAAATCCGAAATTTCATTAGGTTCTATTACTTTTATAAAATCCACCTGATAGGTTAAAACCTGATCCAATACAACAATCTGAAATATATCTCCCTTTTCTATCCGGTCAAGATCCGTAAACAGTTTTGAACTCGGAAGTCCTCGGTGTGCAGACATAACACTATGGGTATTCGTACCACCCACAGGTAAACTAGTACCTTCTAAGTGTCCTACACCTTTGTTGAGCACATCATCTGAAGTACCATGATAAATAGGTAATTCTACACCTATGCGGTCAATCTTCAGATATCCCATCACCTCGTTTTCAGTGACACGAAGGGCATCATCGTAACCAGACACCTTAGGATAATCAACCAATGGGAAATCCAATTCGTATAACGCCTTGTTATAGGCATGTGCTTGTTCAAGGATAGCCTCATAATCTTCTGGTTTTAAATCTTCCAAAGCCGATTCATAGTCAACAATGGCACGACTTTGAGTCTTGCTGTTCCAGTAATCGCTAATTGTTGGATATAACAAAACGCAGATACCTACCAAAAAACCAATCGTTAAAAATATTACTGTTTTATTTTTTCTCATAGGCATCTCCCTTCTGTTATATTGCATATAGGAGGAGAGGAGCACTTCCTCTCCTCCTATGTAGGATTGGTGAAAGATCAAAATTAATCTTCGTAAATAGACATCTTCTTATGAGTAATCAAGAAAATAGCAAATCCAATTGCAAGTAAGGTTCCAATGGTAATTAACCAGATGGTTCCTGTTCCACCTGTAGAAGGTAGTTCCACACCCTTGCTATTGTGAACAACAGTGTGTGTGATATCAAATGCATATTCCTCATGGATTCCATCTTCTTCCTGAATATCTGCTACATTTCCGTTTTCGTCAGCATAGATTACAAAAGAACGCATACCTTCGCCCGCTTTTAATTCAACTGGTACAGAAAGAGCATTATATCCTTCTGGAGCTTCCACTTCTTTGAGGTAATATGTACCTGCCTTCAAACCAAGGATAGCAAGTTTACCATTTACTTGAGATACCACGTAGTTATCTTGTGTTTTATTACCCAAGTATTCACTCAAGTAAGCTGCAAAGATATCTCTTGGGGTTTCTTGTCCTGTACCAGATACACTTTCAATCGGAGTACCATAACTGTCAACCATGTAAACACCATCGACATCCGTAGGAATTACATAAACAGGATCCGTGCAAGCTTTATCTTTGTAAATGCGGAATTTCGCACCTGCCAAATTGACACCAGTACTGCTATCGTCTTTCAATAAACCGATACCGTAAACATAAGTAACAACTTCATCCGGAGGATTAGAACCCGTTTCATGCTCGCTGGTCCAAGAAGCATACGCTTTATTGAAACGGTTACCATGTGTAGTTCCACCAATAGCTGCATTCGCTTCAACAACTGCATCATAAGTGACTTCTACCTTTACAGGTGAATCATACTTAGATGCTGCATTTTTTGCAAAACCTAAAGAATAAGAAACAACGTTACCGTGACTATCATTCACATCATTCAAAGTGTGATTTTCTAACCAAGGAATGGTGATACGGAACTTATCGTATCCTAAGTGTACCAAATACCACTCCGCATCTTCACGATCGCGTTCGCTTTCAGCGATAGCGGACCAATCACCAAGGAATTCCCAGTTTCCAGTGTTATTTCCACCTTGTGATAAATAGTATCCTCTCTTAAGTTCTACACCACCAACAGATACCTTGAAACTGTCAAACGCAGCCCAAATAGCATCACCCTTTTCATCGTGTACCTGATAATACTTAATCTTTTTGTCACCTTCGTAATTGGTAGCTGTAAAAGAAATTTTATAAGTAATCTCATCTCCGATGTTAGCAGAGTTTGAGTCAGCCCAAATAGGGTTGCCATCTTCATCTTCACCTACTTTGATTTGTTTATCAAAGTCAGGTACAGGTTCTTGGTTTTTGTCAATTACTTCCACATCAGGTGTATTCGAGTTGATAGTAACTGTAGTACCAAGTGTACTTGTAATAAGGTAGTAACCATAAGCAAGGTTATCAAACTTAACTACCTCGTCTGTAGCTTTAATCGGAGCAACTTCAGGAGTATAGTTCCCGTTTTTTACAAGATTTGTCAAATAAGTAATCAGTTCAGAATCATTTACTCCTTCTTTTTTGACAACAGAACCCGTGTTAGCATTGTAAATAAAAAATGGGTTGTTATCTGTTCCGTCTGTTCCAAACAATGCCTTAAAGAACTGATTGTCTTCTTTGATACTGTAGGAAACAGCCTCTGCTGTTTTGCCATCAGCAGACAATTTGACACTAGCTTCAAACATCTTATAAGCTGTATATGTCTCGTCGATTGTTGCATTTGTAATAGTGATAGAACCAGTTTTATCAGCTGCTATGGCAGTAACGCCAAGAGAAAGTACCAGTACCATCGCTATAAGGATAGATAAAAACTTTTTCATAATGATTTTTCCTTTCTAAAAATATTTTTTTAATTTATGCAAATCCAGCCAGACGCATGCATTTGATTTTACGCCGTTTCTGGAGGCCTATTTCTTCGACCTCCTTTCGTTCCTGCGCCTCAAACTGAATCCGTATACAAGCGGACCACATACGAGAACGAGTCCGCAAAGTATATAAATAAGGTTTCCGATACCGCCGGTACCAGGCAGCTCATAAGAGCCTGTCCAACGATAGGTGTTCGTAATGGTGGTTTCGTAGGTCGGGTTCTCACCATTGACCGTGGTAATCCGTCCATAAACAGGAATCCAATCTTCGGTATCCCAACTTTCTTCCACCGTATACACAATAGGACAATCTTCCTCATCCAAGTAAGGCAACCCGTGAAAGACTGCTGTCCAGTTGCTCTTTAAGCTAACTGTCTCTGTTCGACCGGTATCTACGCCATTTGCAAACAGTTTTACCGTAACCTGCTCTTTTTCATAGAGCGTTTCATCGCCCATAGGATTGTCCCAACGCTTTGTAACTTTAAGCGAGGTCTCGGTAGATAACGGTGTATTCGTAATCGAGTACCCATAGCCATCCAATTCAATCGTGGTGGTTGTAACGGTTTTAACCATAGGGTAAAGCGTCATCGCCGAACCAGAAGTTGTGGTGGCTGTAGCGTAGTTATTTTGGTTTAAACTACCCAGGTAATAGGTCCTTATCCCCGACTTATAAGAAAGCCGTATTCCGTTGGAATAAGTAGTCATAGAAAGCGTTTGATTGCCCGTACCGGTAGTTGCATTAAAGTATCGTGTCGAACCGGAACTGTAGTAGTTCAGGTGTTGTCCCGATTGGTTGGTAAGTTTAACCTTGCCCGAACTAACGGTAGCTGTCCAAAGTGCTAAGTTCGACTGTTTCGCTGCTTCTTCATCCACAAAGCACAGCGTGTTACCGTTAGCAGAAACAGTGGAAAGATACCCTTGTGATGTTTTTAAAATGTATTTTTCTCCATTTTTAAAACTTCCCGATTCTGCCCAAATCTCTTCGCTATAAGTACCGCTTTTCAGTTCCGTAATCGTCGGCGAATAGCCAGGTACATAAGCTTCTGATACGCTATATTGTACCAAAACATCCGATTCGGTCATGGTTTCAGTATCCACCACATATTTCGGAAGGTTTGTCCAACTATATTCCCAATCATTTTCCTCACTGAGCGTGATTTCACGTATCCTTCGAACAGTTCCATCAGCATCGGTAACATTCAAGTACACCGTAACTGAGTCCTGCGCGTGATTTTCGTTATCTTTCCACTTCTTTTCTACGTAAACCGAAGTGGTTTCGGTCACCCAATTTTGTGCATTTGTAATGACAATATAGGCGGCCTGATTTTCCTCCTCAATTCTAAAATTATGAAGTGTAAAACCATGAGAAATCGGCACTTTATTACCGTTCGAGTCAACTTCTTCCAAAATCTGTGCACTATGGGAATTCAGCCCTTGTTTATCCAAAGTCAACTGAATGACACCCTTCGTAGATGCATAACCCGAAGCATTTGGCGGTGCCTTTTCCTTTATGTAATAACTGCGCGCTGGGCTCAAGCCCCAAATATATGCTGTTCCATCTTTTATCGTAAATACATTTGTTGGCTCGTCATTGTTCTTGTATGACTGGTAGCTTGGCCACAATCTACAGGGATCCGTACATGCCAAGTCATTATAAAGAGCAAATTGAGCACCATCTAGCACCTCTTGAGTTAAAACATCCTCTTTTTGAAGCGTCAAAGAGAATCGCGGTGCAAGGTTAAAGTAAATTGCACAGTTCGACATGGAACTGCCTCGTTCCAAATAAAGAATGCTAAGTGTATGCTCACCTGGTGAAATTCCACTCAGCGTTCCTGTGCTTTTTCCATTGACTCGCACCTCGCCTGTGGAGAAGTTAATATCACCCTCTGCCGCCTGATGAATACCACCAAGGTCTAAAACAACCTTGCCATCCACCAGGATCCATACATCATCGTCTCCGGTGAATTGAAAATGCATCTCATTGCCATAGAGGTCCTTATTACCATATTCCCCATTTGCCAACTTCTCACCTGGAATATCTGAAAGTCCAAACTGTACGTCTGTTCTTATACCAAACCAAAGGTTTGCTTTGATTTGATTGGTAGCACTACCATCCGAATTATATCTAGCATCATACATATAATGCGATGTATCCGGATACTCGCCGTTTTCCCCGTCATAGTTATATGTTTTCACGGTCTGTCCGTTGGTGTTCGCATACGGAGAATTCAGTGGTAAGAAATCGGAATACATACCGGCATCATTGTTGTTTGCCGAGTCCGATGTTCTTGCCAAATAATCGTAAACATAGAATCTTTGGTCTGTTTGATTATAGGATGCCGCATTCAGCTTGGCATCGTAATAGTAGTAACCGTAATGTTCGCTGGACGGATCAGTATTAATTTGGAAAAGATGATCTCCTTCACCCAAATAATGCTTGCCCACAATCCCTTTACCTGTTTCTGGATCAAAAAGGTTGTCTGTTGAAAATAACACCTCACCCAGCGTAGTGTTATAAATACCAGAGTAAACATCTGTACCACCCGTGTATTTATTTGGATTGTTCAAATTATTTAAGTTCGTAATTGTCCCGCTTCCGTCATGGTCATTAAACGCGAAATTCAATGTTGGCTGTCCTTTGTAGGCAACATTTCCGCTTGCCACATGAGACCAAGTCTCGCTATGACTATTGCTAGACACATTTACCGACACATTCGATGAAAGCAAGTTAATTAACGAACTATAATCGAATACTTTTGTCGTGATGAAATCATTGGTACTTACCGTGTTTGCAACATAGGAATTGTACCGCCCGATATCATAGGTTGTTGCTATCCAATCCGCATACAGTACCGTATCTTCGGTTACTGTGATGTTCGCACCGGGCTTATAATAATCTCCTGTTTTAATATTTACCCAGCCAGCCAGCTTATAGCTATATTTTGTAGGACTCTTCCACTCGCTAGGTAATTGGAATTGCACGCCAGTGTAGACCGTGTGCTTCGTATTGTCTGAGCCTCTATAGCTCATAATATCTCCATTGGTGCCGTCCAACCAAAGATTGACAGAACTAGGCGTCTTTCCAAAGTAGAAAGTAGAACCATCATTTTGATTATCTGCAATCCCAAATGTCGTTCCCGATAGTTGTGCATATCTAGTTTGGTTCACTCCACGTAGTTTCACGCCATTATTATTCGTGTATATCGCCGTACCCCATTTTCCTGTATGAATCACGCCGTAAGCGCTTGCGCTGTCGCGATATGGATGTAGATACTTTCCGGAAGACACATTTTTAATGTAGTATGCCGGTTTATTATCGTAATTATTGGTCTTCTCAAAACTCCAATAGAGTGTATTGATGTCCGAAACTTCGGAATAAATAGTTCCCGAGGAATCTATTTGTATTTCTATCGCTTTACCATTTCCGTCAATGGCGTAATACTTGTTATCAGAGGTAACTGTGTAGATGATAAAACTACCACCCTGACCAAGAAGCGAAGAACTATAGGAGACGGTTTTTCCGATTACGGTAGCACTCGCTGCTGGCGCTGCGGCTGAAAGTTTTAACTTCGTTTGCACCTCCGCGATACCATAACCAACTACAATATCGTCTTTTAAACTGTATTCTACGCTAGCTACTGTGTTGTCAACATCCCCCTCAATAACCGTCAAGACATTATCCTTCAGAGAAAGAACCACCGCCGTGGTATCTACCGTTCCGTTCTTATTCTTATCAAGGAAAACTATATCTCCCTGGTTCGGTTTGTACTTTTCACCACTGCGATACATACCATGTTCATCCCAGCTCGAAAGCATAACTTCCGCTCCTGAATTTATGAGATCTTTTGAAAAATCCGCATACATGAGACAAAAGCCGGTAAAGGTGTTCGCCCAATCTCCGTAAGGATTGCCGTACCATTGACCATAACGGGTGATGCCGCATTTGGTCTGTCCATCTTCTGCCAACACATAGTTCTTTTCGCTCTCTTTGTATCCCAACTGAGACCGCGCAATAAGAACCATGTTCTCACCTTTGCGGTCCACAAGTTGCGGAAGTGTAGCTTCCCAAATATCCGCTGTTTCCACGTCCGCATCCGGATCGGAATAGCAGGAAATCTGATGGACGTGTTCTTCAAGCTGACACTCTTCAACAATGTTGTAGCAGTCGTTGGTATGCTCGTGAACTAATTCCTCTGTCGACTCTTGTTCACAAATCAGCTCTTCTTTTGCTGCACACTCCTCCGTATGTTGGTGTTCCTCCTGTCCACAGGTTGCACTGTTTGCGATGGTAACGCCTGTCATGCGCAAATTCCATATGGTGACAAGCGCAACAACAAGTGATAGCGCTGTTAAAATGATTACAGCACGCCACCATCGTCGTTTTTCCGTATTCAATTGCAACAAGTATTGTTCAACGAAACTCATAACGCTTGTCCTTTGTTTATTAATATGTTATCTGTTTTAAAAAAATCGAATACTTCTAAATGGCCATACCCGAAAGAAAACTTTGCCCACAATCTGCTCCTTTGGAACACAACCGATCAATGAGTTGCGCGAATCAATAGAGCTTTCTCTCATGTCTCCCACTACAAAATATTGATCCTGTGGCACTTGGAAAGGAAAGTCCAAATCACATTCTCCCATAGCCTTTTGCTGCACATACGGTTCGTCTAATTTTTCACCGTTAAGGTATATGGTTCCATCCGTATCAATTTCGATCAAGTCTCCTGGAAGGCCAATCACACGCTTTATCAAAAGCTTGTTGTTCCAAGTAAATCCACAAAGTTCTCCACGTTTAAATCGAGTTGTTTTGGCAAGCAGCACGATATCTCCATTTGACAATGTGGGTTCCATGCTGGTTCCCTCAATTTGTAAAACGGGTAATATGAGCGTTGCTATCAACACAGCAACCGCTGCCACAATAGTCAAAACATAAATCGTACCTCGTAGTGCCTTATTATAAGCCTTCCGCCTACGATATCGTTTTCGTTCTGTTTCCACCTGCTTTTTTGTAGGAAGCGAAACTTCCTTTCCTTTTCTGTGTTTCATTCCCATCACCCGTTATCTAACAATTCTGCTCATATTCTTTAAGAATCGTCGCTATTACAGAATCATAATTATCATGTGTTTCTTCCTTTTCGGCAGTACTTTCCGCCACTTCCGCTCTCGCCTCTGCGAGAATGCGCTGTCTTTCCGCTTCCGTTTCTTCTCGGATCGCTTTGATTTCATTTAAGTATTGCTCCGCAGCATCCTGTGCATTACGGAAACAATTATTCATTTCAAGAGCAGCCTCGGCAATATTACCAGCATTACTTATACGGAGCCGTTTGTCTTCCAATTCTTGTTCCAATTCTTGCTTTTGTTTGGTTAGTTCATCAATCTGCAACTGGAATTGGTAGATAATATCGATGAGCTGCGCTCTGCTCAGTCGTTTAAATTCTTTATCTGTCATATGCCACTCTTCCCTTCAAAATGATTGTTTTTTAATCCTTATATTTTATCACATACCCTCTTACATACCAAGAGGTTTATAGTTATTTCCCTTTTTTCAGCAACTTCTCCCTACGAATTACGTAAAATAAGTCCATTTTCTGATAAATATAGCATGCAAGGTCTTACAAACACAAAAAATAAGCCATTACTTAGAAATGCATCCCAAATATTTGGGATGCACTTCTAACTTTTTATGTTAACAATCTTTCTAACTCTTCCTTTGCTTGTTCATAATTATGGAATTGAATCGCCTGATAACCAACCGCTGTGGCGCCTTCCACATTCACAAGGCTATCATCAATAAACACGCATTCTTCTGCTTTCAAATGATAATCATCTAGTAGCATCTCATATATTTCCGGTTCCGGCTTCACTATCTTGTAGCGATAAGAGAATAGAGAACCCTCCATGTATTGTAAAAAAGTCAATTTTTCTTTTGTCTGTACGTAGGTATATTCGCCATAATTGGATATAACAAAAAGTCGATATCCTCTGGCCTTCAAATCGGCAAGCCATTTCATCGTATGTGGCAATACCTCGATAGCTTCCCCAATTCGACGAAATGCTTCTGTTATTTCATTTTTGTATGTAGGCGCATTGGCAATATAACACTCTAGCAACTCTTCTATGCTTAAAACTCCTCTGTCACCCTCGAGCCAGCGTCCGTTCTCAAACATAGCCTCTAGGATATGTTTCCTTGTTACTTCATCGAATCCTATCTGTGCCAGATATTGTACAGGTTCAAATGAAACCAAGACTCTTCCTACATCAAATACAATATTCTTAATCATCAGCTTCCTCTAAGGCATATTCTGCAATGTAAGGAAGGTTGCGATAATACTCTCCGCAATCCAATCCATAGCCGATTACAAAATGATCAGGAATGGTAAATAACACCTTGTCCGCTTCGAATTCTACCAATCTTCTAGACGGCTTGTCTAAAAGGGAAAGTACCTTAAGAGAAATCGGATTGCGACCCTTCAAAAGTGCAACTACATCTTTTAATGTTCTTCCCGTATCAATAATATCCTCTATAATCACCACATGATACTGGCTGATATCTTGGTCTAAATCCATAGTAATCTTTACTGCCCCACTAGAAACCGTGCCGCTATAATAACTCTTTGCGCACATAAAACCGATCTCACAAGGCACTGTCACTGCACGACATACATCTGCCATAAAAACAAATGCACCTTTTAATATACTAACCAATAAAATCGGTCTTCCATCATAAATGCTGTCAATATAAGCACCAGCTTCCTTAACTCCTGCCTGAAGCTCCTCTTCGGTGATGATTACTCTCTTAATTTTCTTTTGATATTGCTCTATAGTCATTGGCTCGCTCATCTTCTTTTCTCCTTGTGCTTTATCTTTCTGTTCGTTATATTGTTTGAAACTATTTTATCTGTCATACGCTGCATTGTCAACTGTAATCAAAGGTCATCCAAGCAACCATTTATTTCTATTTTTTTGAAGGTACTATTTCCAACCAATATCCATTTGGATCAACGATAAAATAAATTCCCATTGCCGGATTTTCATAACAGATACAATTCATTTCTTCATGAAGTTTATGCGCCGCCTCATAATCATCTGTCTCAAAAGCCAAGTGAAATTCACATTCTCCCAAATTGTAAGACTCCGGATGTTCTTCCAACCATGTAAGTTCCAATTCAAAATCGCCTTCTGCATCGCCCATATAGACAATGATAAATCCATCGCCATTTATACGTCTTACTTCGCGAAGCCCCAATGCTTTTTCATAAAAAGCCATAGATTTGTTTAAGTCCGCAACATTGTAATTTTCGTGAATCATTTTGAATTTCATAAATAACCTCTTTCCCGCGTACAGCGCTGTATATTTTATTCTGTTTTTTGAATTTGAATATTGTATTCCGGATGTTCCTTTAAAAAGGTTTCGATGATATCCGGCGTTCCCCAATAATGCATTGGATAAACTTTTTTAGCTGAAATGTGTTCTAAGAAATAACACATTCCCCTGTCATAATCTTTTTCTTGCCTAGGATCTAAAACCACAAATGCCACGTCTATCTTTCGTCGATTCAATTTCTCTGAAAGCAGATTGATTTGCTCGCGGTAGTCTCTCGTCATCTGTTCATTATAAGAAGCACTTTCTTCTTCCCACACCCAATCATTAAGGTCACCTGCATGATAAATCATATTTTTCGATTCTTCAATCAAAAAAGCAACCCCTAAATCTGTGGACTGAAATGTGGTAAGTTTTTGTCCTAACCAGAGGCGATATTCTTCCCCCGATGCCACTCGCAAAACATCTATTTTGGTAGGCGTTTCAATATCTTCCGACAAAACAGCATAAACTGTTTGCATCCCCTCTGCTTCCAGCACAGAAAAGATTTCCGGATTGTAGTGGTCGTGATGTCCATGACTGGACAGGACAATGATTGGCTTTAGAACGTCCATCTTTGGCAAACATCCTTTTTCATAATCAAATAAGTAGTAACAAAGTTCTGTTTCAACCAAGAAGCAACTATGATGAATATATGTGATTTTCATAAAGGCCTCCCTGTTCAATCATCAATTTTTGTTTGAGTTGTAAAACCTTACTTTCAATCGCTTTAATTACTGTTTTAAATTCTTCATCGGATTTTCCTGTTGGATCTTCCAGACCCCAATTGTCATCAAATGGTCTTCCGATAAACGGACATCCTACATTGCATCCCATGGAGATTGCAATATCAGGCTCCGGAATATCAGAAATTAATTTGGAATATTGTGTCGCCTCCATATCAATCCCATATAACTCTTTCATAATACGCACAGCATCCTGATTGATTTGAGGTTTTGTTTCTGTTCCTGCTGAATATGATTCAAAAACATCAGATGCCAAGTGTTTTCCAAGCGCCTCTGCAATCTGACTACGGCATGAATTATGCACACATATAAATGCTACTTTCTTTTTCACTCTTTGTCCCCCTGACTGAATAAAACTTACTTTCTTGACAGCAGACACACCGTCTCAACATGCACCGTCATCGGAAACATATCCACACATCTCACTTTTTCTAACTGATACCCATTTGCGCACAATATCTTCAAATCCCTAGCCAGTGTGGCACTATCACAGCTTACATATACAATCCGCTCTGGTTGCATCTGAACCATTGTATTAAGCAGTGTCTCATCGCACCCTTTTCTAGGTGGATCCACCACAATGACATCTGCATACACTTGGTTCTTTTCGTATTCTCTCGGAAGTACTTCTTCTGCTTTACCTACGAAAAATTCCGTGTTCGTAAACCCATTAATCTGAGCATTTTTTTTCGCATCATCAATGGCCTGTGGTACAATCTCTACCCCACACACTTTGTTTGCCTTTTGAGCAAGGAATAAGGAAATGGTTCCAATCCCACAGTACAAATCCCAAACCGTCTCACCACCATTAAGCCCTGCATATTCAAGAGCCTGTCCATACAAATGCTCCGTCTGTACCGGATTTACTTGATAGAAAGAAAGTGGTGATATCTGATATTTTACATCCCCTATATAATCCGTGATATAACCCTGTCCCCAGAGTACTTTTATGGTCTTGCCCATGATGACATTGCTTCGTTCTTTGTTGATGCTAATGGAAATACTTGTCATCCCTTCTATCTGTGCTAGCTTTTCCACCAATTTCTCCGATTGTGGAATGTTATCCCCATTTACCACAAGACAAACCATAATCTCCTTTGTTCTGAAGCCATAGCGGATAAGCACATGACGAACAAGACCCTTCCCTGTCTCCTCTTCATACGCAGATATATGATATTGGTTCATAAATTCTAAAATAATATCCAATATCTCTTTATTCACCGGCACACCCAATGCGCAGTCTGTCTGCGGAATAATCTGGTGCGTTCTTCCCGCATAAAAGCCGGTTACAATGTTCCCATCTTTATCTGTCCCTATTGGAAACTGCGCCTTGTTTCGATAGTAGAAAGGCTCCTCCATGCCACAGATTGGCTCCATCACATTGTTTATCACTTCTGCCGAAAATCCACCGATACGTTCTAGGTTCCCTCTTACTTTTTGTTCCTTAAATTCCAATTGTTTTTCATAAGACAGTTCCTGTATCTGGCAACCACCACACTGCCTTGCCACCGCACATTTTGCCTGCACACGATATGGCGACGGTTCTAACACTTTCATCATTCTGGCATATGCATATGTTTTCTTTGGCTTGGTAATCTTTGCCTCAATCACATCACCGATAACGGCATCCTTGACAAAGAGAGGATATCCGTCTACTTTGCCGATACCCTCACCATTTACACCTATATCTTCAATTGTCACAACTAACGTTTCATTCTTTTTCATCTATTTACACCGTAGTTTTTCTTAAATTCGAATCAAATAAACGGTTGTATGTGGTCCAGTTTCCTTTGATGTTATTATCTTTCCATACTTCCGTGAATGTCTGCACTTTGGCATCTATCGCATCCGCATAATGTAACGCGATTGCTTCTACAATTGCCGGTTTTTTCGGCGAACCAAATTCCAATTCTCCATGATGCGCAATCACACAATGTTTTAATTGATTTGCCAATTCTACCGGAAAGTCCGCAATATTTCGCACTGCTTCGCCAATCATCTCCACTCCAATCACGATGTGGCCCAAAAGCTGCCCGTCATCCGTATAATCATTCTCCGGAAATGCAGATAACTCTCTCGTCTTTCCAATGTCGTGGAACAGTGCCCCTGCCAAAAGCAAATCCCGATTTAAAATCGGATATGCACCAGCCAGATAATCACATAATTTTACAATACTTAAGGTGTGTTCCAAAAGACCACCCGCAAAACTGTGATGCACACTTTTTGCTGCCGAATGTCCCTGGAACTGCTTGATAAAGTCTTCGTCATCTACAAAATAGTATTCCAACGCCTTGCGCAGATACGTATTCTCCACTTTTTCAATATAACTGAGCAGCTCACCATACATTCCACCCACATTCTTCTCGCTAGTTGGCATATAATCTGCCGCATCATATTCATCCTCATAACATTTTCGAAGCTGCTTGATGTTAAGCTGTAACATATTGTTGTAGCTTACAACCTCTCCAAACACTTCGATAAAATCCATCTCATCATAATCCGCAATTCCGCCGGAATTCGGGTCCCACACTTTGCCATCCAAAGTCCCCGTTTTATCCTGCAAAATCAAATTGTCATATGGCTTCCCATTTCTCGTCTCCGCAGAGCGTTTCCCCTTACAAAGATATATAGAACGAATGGTATCGCCTTCTTTTAATGTATTAATAAATCTCATAATATGCCCCTTTCTAATCCTTTTTACAGTATACAATATTTCTTCTTTCCTTTGCAACTTAAATAGGGTAAAATATAAACAGGGTGAAAAAAATGAATCAGAAAACATTACAAAAATTAGAATTTCATAAAATTATAGAATTGTTAGAAGCAGAGAGTTCCTCCCAGATAGGAAAATCTTATTGCAAGCAGCTAAAGCCTATGACGAACCTTGTTCAAATTGAGGCTATGCAAGAGCAGACTGCTGCTGCATTTTCCAGAATCGTCAAAAAGGGGCGACTTTCTTTTTCCGGTTGTACTTCCGTAGAGGATTCCTTGATGCGTTTAGAAATCGGTGGAACCCTTTCAAGCAGTGAACTTCTTCGCATTTGCAAACTTTTGGAAGTTGCCACAAGAGCAAAGGCTTACGGAAGGCACGAAACCGTAGAGGAACTTGCGGATTGCCTGGACGAATATTTTGAACGTTTATCTCCACTTACCCCTGTAAGCTTGGAAATACGCCGTTGCATTATCGACGAAGACGAAATCAGCGATGATGCCAGCAGTAACTTAAAATCTATCCGTCGCGGTATCCATCAGCTAGGCGACAAAGTACACACCACGCTTACCGGTTTGGTAAATGGTTCTCTTCGCAACTATTTGCAGGATGCCATTATTACCATGCGCGGTGACAGATATTGTCTTCCTGTAAAAGCAGAATACAGAAGCCAGGTGAACGGCCTTATTCACGACCAGTCTTCTACCGGCTCCACACTCTTTATCGAGCCAATGTCTGTTGTGAAGCTGAATAATGACTTAAAAGAACTATATGCAAAAGAACAGGAAGAAATTCAAGTTATTCTCGCAAGACTCAGTGTGGATGTCGCAGAATACATCGAAGAAATTCGTACAGACTATCAGATTTTAGGGGAACTGGATTTTATCTTTGCAAGAGGCAGTCTTGCATTACAGATGAATGCCACCAGACCTCACTTTAATAGCGAAAGATACATCAACATTCGAGAAGGACGCCATCCTCTATTGGACAAAAAAACCGTGGTTCCTATTTCATTGAATTTAGGAAAAGACTTTGATCTTCTCATTGTAACAGGACCAAATACCGGTGGAAAAACGGTATCTTTAAAAACATTAGGACTCTTTACCTGTATGGGGCAAGCAGGACTTCATATTCCAGCTTTAGATCGCAGTGAACTAGCTGTTTTCACTTCCATTTACGCGGATATCGGTGATGAACAAAGTATTGAACAAAGTTTGAGTACCTTTTCATCCCATATGACAAATATTGTATCCTTTTTGCAGGATGTGGATGAACACTCGCTGGTTTTATTTGATGAACTTGGTGCCGGAACGGACCCGACGGAAGGGGCTGCTCTTGCCATCGCCATTCTTTCCCACCTGCACGAACGTGGAATCAGAACTATGGCGACAACCCATTACAGCGAACTTAAGATTTTCGCACTTTCTACAAAAGGTGTGGAAAATGCCTGTTGCGAGTTTGACGTAGAGACCTTACGTCCTACCTATCATCTCCTCCTTGGAATCCCGGGCAAAAGTAACGCCTTTGCGATTTCCGGAAAACTTGGTCTTCCACAGCATATTATAGAAAATGCAAAAGGACATCTTTCCGAACAAGACCAATCCTTTGAGGACGTGCTGGCGGATTTGGAAATCAGCCGCAAGACCATCGAAAAAGAACAGGCGGAGATTGCTGCTTACAGACAGGAAATCGAAGCGTTAAAGAAACAGTTTAACCAAAAACAAGAACGATTAGAGGAACAGAAAGAACGTATCCTTGCAGATGCGAAAGAACAGGCAAATAAAATCCTAAGAGAAGCCAAAGAAGTAGCAGATGAGACCATCAAGCAGTTCCACAAATTTGGAAAAGAAAATATCTCTGCTGCAGAATTGGAAAAAGAAAGAGAACGCATTCGTAAAAAAATGCATCAAACCCAAAGTAGTTCAAAAATCGAGCTTAGGAAACCGAAAAAGCAACATAAAGCGAGTGATTTCCGTTTGGGCGAATCCGTAAAAGTTCACAGCATGAACTTAACTGGAACTGTAAGCTCTCTTCCGGATGCAAAAGGAAACTTATATGTACAGATGGGAATTCTTCGTTCCCAAGTGCATATGTCGGATTTGGAAATCATAGAAGAACCAATGACTCTTACAGCCAAGCAGCGGAAAAGCACTTCTTCCGGAAAGATGAAAATGGGAAAATCCTTATCCATCAGCCCGGAACTCAATCTCCTTGGCAAGACAGTGGATGAGGCATTGGCGGAACTAGATAAGTATTTGGACGATGCCTATTTGGCTCATCTAAGTCCAGTGCGTATCGTTCACGGAAAAGGAACCGGTGCACTCCGCCAGGGTGTACACAATTACCTAAAGCGTCAGAAACACGTAAAATCTTACCGATTAGGTGCTTTTGGTGAAGGTGATGCAGGCGTGACAATTGTAGAATTCAAATAAAAAAGGAACCGATTTTTCGGTTCCTTTTTATGTACATATTATTCAGCAGAAATTGCTCCTACTGGGCATTGAGCTGCGCATGCGCCACAGTCAACACAAGTATCTTTATCAATTTCATAGTGATCAGCTCCCTGAGAAATTGCGCCTACTGGACATTCAGCTTCGCAAGATCCACAGCTTACACATTCATCGCTAATTACGTGTGCCATAGGTCTAACCCTCCTTTTTATATTCTTCCCTTATTCTAATACAAGAAAGCAAAATATACAAGCTATTTTTCTTTTGCCTTCTTGTATGCACTTAATATAATATTCTTTGCCGCAACGGCTTCCTCTTTTGTAGCATCTTTCGTATCCGCAAGAGTATACTCCATGCCAAGGCTTTCATACTTTACTTTGCCCATGGAATGGTACGGAAGCACATCTAGAGCTTTTACATTATTCAATGTTCCAATAAAAGCCCCTAATTGTTCCAAATAGTCACGATACAATGTGATACCTGGAACAACAACATGACGAATCCAAACCGGAATTTTCTTTTCGTCCAAATATTTTGCAAATGCAAGAATCCTTTTGTTGGAATGTGCTGTCAATTTTTTGTGTTCTTCATCATCAATATGCTTGATATCAAGCATCACCAAATCTGTCACCTTAAGAAGGCGGTCTAATTTTTCCATAAACACTTCGCTGTTAGGTTGAAACATAATACCCGAAGTATCAATGCAAGTATGGACATGGTCTTTGTGCAATGTCTCAAACATCTCAATCAAGAAATCCATCTGCATCATCGGCTCGCCACCGGTAACAGTCACCCCACCATTTTTATAAAATGCGGTATTGTGATAAAACCGTTCCAATGCTTCCTTTACGGTCATCTCTTCACCCTTATTCGGCGCCCATGTATCCGGATTATGACAATATGCACAGCGCATCGGACAGCCCTGTAAAAACACGACATAACGAAGTCCCGGACCATCAACGGTACCACATGTCTCAATGGAATGAATATATCCTTTTGTCATACCTGCCTCCTTGTGATAAAACAGGAGATGGCTTTTACCATCTCCCGCAAATAAATCATAGTAATTTCAGAACTACATTCCTTCATGGAAAGTACGTGAAATAACGTCGTCCTGTTGCTCTTTTGTAAGTTTAATAAAGTTTACAGCATAACCTGAAACACGTACTGTTAACTGCGGATAGTTTTCCGGATGTTTCTGAGCATCTAATAATGTTTCTTTTGTAAAAACATTAACGTTTAAGTGATGTCCACCCTGTTCTACATATCCATCTAACATATTTACTAAGTTATCTACTTGTTGCTGATTTACTGCCATTGTATTTTCCTCCTTATTAATCTGAGTTTCGATTATTCTCCATCTACACTGTCAAGAATGTTCGGAATGTTGCAAGCCATATCTCTGCAATCTTCGAGTCTGTCTACATCAAGGTCTCCTGCAAAAATCTGGTCTTCTTTTCCAAGCGCTCCTGGAATGATAGAGAATGTGTTAGAGATACCATCCTGTGCATGTCTGAATGGAATCTTTGCTACCGAAGCAAGAGAAGCTAATGCGCCGTGAGTATCACGTCTGTGCATTGGGTTTGCTCCAGGTGCAAGTGGTTCTCCCTGTTTTCTACCATCTGGTGTGTTACCTGTTTTCTTACCATATACAACGTTTGAAGTAATTGTTAAGATAGACATTGTCGGTACACTATGACGATATGTGTGATGTTTTCTAATCTTATCCATAAAGCTACGTACGATATTTACTGCGATCTCATCTACATCATTATCATCGTTTCCATATTTCGGGAAATCTCCCTCAACTTCATAATCTACTACCAATCCATCTTCATCACGAATTGCTTTTACTTTTGCGTACTTAATAGCACTTAAAGAGTCAGCTACTACAGAAAGTCCTGCAATACCTGTTGCAAAGTAACGTTTTACTTCTCTGTCATGAAGAGCCATCTGGATTTTTTCGTAGCAATATTTATCATGCATATAGTGGATAATGTTAAGTGTATTAACATAAAGGTTTGCTAACCATTCCATCATAGCATCGAATTTTTCCATTACATCATCGTAGTCAAGGTATTCACCTTCTACTGCACGGTATTTTGGTCCAACCTGTGCTTTTGATTTTTCATCCACACCACCGTTGATTGCGTATAAGAGACATTTTGCAAGGTTTGCACGAGCTCCGAAGAACTGCATTTCTCTACCTACTCTCATAGAAGATACACAACAAGCGATTGCGTAGTCATCACCATGCTGCTGACGCATCAAATCATCGTTTTCGTACTGAATAGAAGATGATTTAATAGACATCTTTGCACAGTATTCTTTGAACGCCTTTGGAAGACGTGTTGACCAAAGTACTGTAAGGTTTGGTTCTGGAGCTGTTCCAAGGTTATCTAATGTGTGAAGGTAACGGAATGATGTCTTTGTTACAAGAGAACGTCCGTCAACACCAACACCACCGATAGACTCTGTTACCCATGTAGGGTCACCTGAGAACAATGCGTTGTATTCTGGTGTACGAGCAAATTTTACAAGACGAAGCTTCATAATGAAGTGGTCAATGTATTCCTGAGCCTGCTCTTCTGTGATAAGACCTCTATCCAAATCTCTCTGAATATAGATATCGATAAATGTAGAAGTACGGCCAAGACTCATTGCTGCACCGTTCTGTTCTTTTACTGCTGCAAGGTATCCAAGGTACAACCACTGGATTGCTTCTTTTGCATTTGCAGCTGGTCTAGAGATATCAAATCCGTAGATATCACCAAGTTTTTTCAATTCGCTAAGAGCGCGGATTTGTTCTGATAATTCTTCACGAAGACGAATGTTGTCGCCTGTCATACGAACAAGTGTAGTTGCAAGCTGTTCTTTCTTATCTTCGATCAACCAATCTGTACCATATAAAGCTACACGACGGTAGTCACCGATGATACGTCCACGTCCGTATGCATCCGGAAGACCTGTGATGATACCAGATTTTCTAGCTGCTCTCATCTCTGGTGTGTATGCATCAAATACACCCTGGTTGTGTGTCTTTCTGTACTCTGTAAAGATACGAACAACTTCTGGATCTACTTCATATCCGTTTTCTTTACATGCATTTTCTGCCATACGAATACCACCATATGGTTGAAGAGAACGCTTAAATGGCTTGTCTGTCTGGAAACCAACGATTTGTTCTAAATCTTTATCAAGGTATCCAGGTCCATGAGAAGTAATGCTTGATACAATCTTTGTATCCATATCAAGTACGCCACCTGCTTCTCTTTCTTGTTTAGCAAGTTCCATAACCTGTGCCCAAAGCTTTGTAGTAGCTTCTGTAGGTCCTGCAAGGAAAGAATCATCTCCGTCGTACGGTGTGTAGTTTTCCTGAATGAAGTTTCTTACGTTTACTGATGTGCGGTTCCAACGTCCTGGTTTGAAACCTTCCCACTGTGAATTCCATCTTTTTTCCATGGGTCTCTCCTCCTTTTTATCGTAAATATATGCTATATAATGTTTTTATCGTGTTCATTATATCGTAGCAGAATTTTGGTTGCAAGTGATAAATTGTATTAAATCGAATACAGTATACAATTTTTGTCAAAAATTTATCAATATTTATTATTTCGCAAAAATTAAGAATTTATTTATCTTTTTTTTTGCATTTTATTGTATAGTGGAGTAGTATTGTAATAGACTCAAATTGCAAGGAGTGTATCGTTATGAAAAAATATAGTAAACTCATTCCAATCCTATTATGCATAGCATTTGCGACAAGTGCCTGTGGCAAAAAACCTGCAGCCGAAGTTACAAATCCGATTGGCGATACAAAAGAAAAAATATATCAAAGCAAACTGGACGTTCTTCGTCCAATGGCATACGGAAATATCAATAAACTAAACCTTGAACCCGGTTCCTACCTTTCTATTATAGGAAGAAGCAAGAAGAATAGCTATTGGGCCGAGGTAAAAGCCGGTGCCGAACAGGCGGTTGATGACCTAAACGAAATGTTAGGTTATGAAGGTGATGACAAGATTAGACTAAATTATAGTGCACCTAAGAAACCAGATGACGTAAATGAGCAAATCAATATATTAGACGAAGAATTGGCACGAGACCCAATCGCCATAGGAATTGCAGCTAGCGATGCAAGTGCATGTCTGACACAATTTGATTCTGCAAAAGAATCTAGCATTCCTATTGTTATGTTTGATTCTGGAAGTGAGTACAAGGATGTTGATGCAACTTGCTCTACCGACAACACGGCAGCAGCAACAACAGCAGCCAACAATCTGGCTTCCGCTATTGATGAAACTGGTGAAATTGTTATCTTTGTGCAAGACTCCACATCAACCACCTCACAGTCAAGGGAACAATTTTTCCTAAAAACTATCAAAAAGAAATATCCAAAGATTGAGGTTTCTAGGATTTACCATTTTGATGAATTAGAACAATATAAGGATAAGATAACAGAAGAAACAGAATCCGAAAAGGAAGATATAACTCAAAGTGATGTCATCAACTGGATTATTGAAAAACATCCAAACCTCAAGGGCATCTATACAACAAACTTGGATGTAACCCAAGAGGTTGCCCAAACAGTCAAAGCCTTAAATAGAACCGATTTAAAAATTGTTGGTTTTGACGGCGGCGAAGAGCAACTTGCTCTTTTAAAAGACGGCACCTTGGAAGGATTGATTGTACAAAATCCTTTTGGAATGGGCTACGCAACGGTTGTTGCTATGGCAAGGGCTTCCCTCAACATGGGAAATGAGGCATTTATCGACAGTGGCTATACCTGGGTGACAGCAGCCACTTTAGAAAAAGACTCTATCCTGAAAATGATGTACTAATATGTAACAATTTGATGAACGATTATAAGAAACATTTTTACCCCCTTGTGATATGATATAGGTACACCAAAAATCATATTACATAGGGGGTTTTGTATGGGCAACGTACATTATATGATTTCCGAAGCCGCCAAACAGGTCAATGTAGAAACCCATGTACTTCGTTACTGGGAAGAAGAACTGTCACTTGTAATTGGACGGACGGAAATGGGACATCGTTACTATACGAAAGAAGACATTCAGCTTTTTTGCTGTATCAAAGAACTGAAAGAACAAGGCTTACAATTAAAAGAACTAAAATCTCTAATTCCAGATATGATACAAACGAAAAATCACATAAAAACGAAAAAAGACACCCCAGTTCCTACCACGGAATCTACGAAGCAGTTAAATTCGGATGAAATGGACAAGCTTTCCGCTTTAAAAATATTTATACAAGAGGCAATGCGGGAAGTAATCACAGACAACAACGATACTCTTTCCAACACAGTTATCAAAAATATGGATTTTTTACTGCAGGCGAAAGAACGAAGTGAGGAAGAACGTTATCGAAATCTAGACCAACTGATTCGTCATCAGCAGCTTCTGCGGAAAGAGTCTGCAAAAGTATCCCCATTTGGGCGTTTCAAAAAAGTATTAGAGACATAACAAAAAGAGGTCATCCCCACCATATACGGTGAAGATGACCTCTCTATCTTTCTCTTTACACATCTTGTCGTTTATAATTTGCAAACTTCGTATAATTCGGAAGCCACGCAAGATTTACGGTTCCAATGGCACCATTTCTCTGCTTTGCAATAATAATCTCCGCCACATTCTTCTTTTCTGTGTCCGGATTATAATAATCATCACGATAAATAAACATAACCATATCGGCATCCTGCTCGATGGCACCCGACTCACGAAGGTCCGAGAGCATCGGTCTGTGGTCCGGACGCTGTTCTACCGCACGACTCAACTGAGAAAGTGCGATAACCGGAACGTTAAGCTCTCTTGCAAGACCCTTTAATGCTCTTCAAATCTCTGAAATTTCTTGTTGTCTAGATTCACTTCTTCCACCCACACGGCCTGTCATCAACTGCAAGTAGTCAATGATGATAATATCCAGTCCATGCTCCAATTTATATTTTCTACATTTTGAACGAAGTTCTGAAATAGATATACCCGGTGTATCATCGATAATTAACTTTGAACTTCCGATCACTCCTGCACCTTCAATCAATTTTTCCCAATCTGCATCTTTCAAATTTCCGGTACGAAGTGACTGCGCGTCTACTTGAGACTCCAATGCAAATAGACGATTTACCAGCTGCTCCTTGGACATTTCCAGACTGAAAATGGCTACCGCTTTATTCGCTTTAAATGCCACGTGTTGTGCTATGTTAAGGACAAATGCGGTCTTACCCATGGAAGGTCTGGCCGCAACTAGAACGAGGTCCGAATTCTGAAAACCTGCCGTCTTGTAATCCAAGTCCAAGAATCCACTTGGAATACCAGTCACGCTCCCACTAGTCTTTGATGCTTTTTCAATCTTTTCCAAGGCACTGATAACCACATCACGAATCGGCACATGGTCTCCCGTATTTCTCTTTTGAACCAGTTCAAATACTTTCTTTTCTGTGGTCTCTAAAATTGCTTCCACCGGTTCTTTCCCCAGATAACAAGCATTTTCTATCTCTTCATTTAACTTAATCATGCGTCGCATCAATGCTTTTTCTGCAACAATTTCAGCATAATATTTTACGTTCGCAGAAGTCGGAACTGCTGACACCAAATCGCGTACAAATTCCAAGCTTGCAATCTCTGGCGGCGCATCTTTTTCTTTTAATCGTTCCTGCAAAGTAACAAGATCCACTGCTTTGCTCTCATTATACAATTCTGTTATGGCATCAAATATGACTCCATATGCCTTTTGATAAAAATCTGCATCACAAATAATCTCCGATGCTGTTGTGATTGCATCTGAGTCCATCAGCATGGCGCCGATTACTGCCTGCTCTGCTTCAATACTATGTGGTAGTACTCGTTTAATGAGTGCTTCATCCATAGTTCCTGCCTCCTTAAGCTTCTGTAACAATTACTTTTAACTGTGCCGTTACCTTTGGATGCAATTTAATCGGAACTGTATGTGTTCCTACTGTTTTAATCGCATCTTTCAACTGCACTTTCTTCTTATCGATTTCACAATTCATCTGCTCTTTCACAGCAATTGCAATTTCCTTTGTGGAAACAGAGCCAAAACTTCTTCCGCCCTCTCCCATCTTAATGGCAAGAGAAATCTGTGTAGCCTCAATTTTTTTTGCTAATTCTTTTGCCTCATCAAGCTGCTCTTTGGCAACCTTTTCCTCGTTTGCCTTCTGCAATTTCAAATCATTCAAATTTTTTCCTGTGGCTTCTACACCCAATTTTTTCGGCAAAATGAAATTTCTTGCATAGCCATCATTGACATTTACAATTTCACCTTTTTTACCAAGAGATTTTACATCTTCCAGCAAAATTATCTTCATGCTATATATCTCCTTTTTTCTTCATTTTCTTTAACGTGTCCTTCAAAGTAGCGATAGCTTCCTTCAAATCCGTATGCGCAAACTGTGCACCGGCTGTATTCATATGTCCACCGCCACCCATGCGTTCCATAATAAGTTGTACATTTACCTCGTCTATAGAACGGGCACTTACATAAATTTTTCCATTGTACTTGGTAAGAACAAAGGATGCCTTTACATTATCAATGCTAAGTAGCTCATTTGCTGCCTGCGCACCGATAATAGTCGGGCTTTCAATTTCTTTATTGTCATATGCCGCAATGGCATACTCATCCATATAAATCTGCGCATTACTTACAATGTCAGCCTTAGCACGATAAGACTCTAAGTCATCACGGAAAATCTTTCTTACATATGTGATATCCGCACCACAACGTCTTAAAAACGCCGCCGCTTCAAACGTACGAACTCCGGTACGATTCATAAAGTTATTCGTATCAATCATAATACCGGCATACATAATATTTGCTTCCATCGCTGTGATCTTAATCTCATCAGCAATGTACTGAAGTACCTCTGCTACCATCTCACAAGCAGATGATGCATACGGTTCAATATAAGACAATACGGTATTTTCAATCACATCACTATTCTGTCTGTGGTGGTCAAATACCACAATGGTCTTTGCCATCTTGAGAAGTTCCGGACAATCGGTATTATCCGGTCTGCTGGTATCCACCACAATCGCCATGGTATTATCTGTCACAAGATTGTGTACATCCGCACTGCGAATAAACATATCATTCGGATAGGACGGACTTTCCAAAAATCCATCATAGAATGGTCTTACAGACGTAGTGACTTCATTAATCACAATATACGCCTTTTTACCCAAGGTCTTCGCTGCACGGTAAATACCGATAGCCGCACCAAAAGAATCCACATCTGCCATCTTATGCCCCATGACAATAAGCTGGTCTTTTGTCGCAATGAATTCTCGAAGCGCCTCTGCTTTTACACGAGCTTTTACTCTCGTATTTCTAGCGGTCTGTTCTCGTTTTCCACCATAATAGGTTATATCAGCACCTCTTTTTACAACAGCCTGATCGCCACCACGGGCCAACGACAAATCAATGGCAACACGAGCAAAGTTATAACTTTGAATATAAGTTTCGGCCGAAATACCCATACCGATACTAAGGGTAACCGGTACGTTATTCCCGATATTTACACTCTTTACCTCTTCTAGTACAGCAAATTTATTCTCTTCCATCTCATGGAAATAAGACTGCTTTACAACGAAGAAATATTTATCTTTTTCCATCTTCTTAACGATGGCATCATAGTTTGACATATACTGATTAATCTTTCGGTCAATCAAGGCCACCAAGAGGGACTGGCGTACTTCTTCAATACTTTCCATTACTTCCTCATAGTTGTCGATATAAATAAGACCTGCCACAACTTTTCTGCCTTCGCTCTCACGAATGTAAGCATTCAGTTCCGTAATGTCTGTAAGGGAAACCGCAATATCTCCAAAAGACAATTTGGCAAACTTCACCCTGTAATCTCGTTCGGCATATTTGACTTCCAGTTCTGTCCTCTGCTCGAGTTCTTTCGGTAAGACACCCTTATTTAATTCTGGAATATACTTGTTTAAATAAGATTTACTTCCACCTTCAAATAATTCCTGACAACTGTCATTCATCCATAAAATCTTTCCCTCTTCCGTCAAAATCGCATACGGAATCGAAAATTCTTTGAGAAGGACATTCTGTGCCATTCCATACTCTGCAGCAAGCCCCATAAGCTCCGATACAATTTTGGAATTATTATATGCATACATCACAATAACCAAGATTGCATAGATTGCCACGCAAATACTCATTACAAAACCCGCTTTTTTGTCGGTCATGTAAATCCAAACATTCATCGCAAGCAATAAGATGACCATCAATGCCGGCCATTGGAAATAAAGCCTTAGTTTTCCTTTTATTTGAATGTCATGATTCATACTCTATTCCTCATATCCGTTTGGATTTCCTGACTGCCATCTCCAAGAATCCTCACACATCTCCTCTAAACCACGCTCTGCCACCCAACCGAGCTCTGCTTTTGCCTTCGCCGGATCCGCATAACAAGTTGCGATATCGCCCGGACGTCTTGGTTTGATGACATAGTTTAATTCTTTTCCACAAGCTTTTTCAAATGCATGTAACATATCAAGTACAGAATACCCATTACCCGTACCAAGATTATACACGCATACTCCTGCTTTTTCCTCAATCTTTTTAAGTGCTTTCACATGACCGATAGCCAAATCTACAACGTGAATATAATCACGTACTCCGGTACCGTCATGCGTATCATAATCGTCGCCAAACACACCCAATGCAGGAAGTTTTCCTACTGCAACCTGTGTAATGTATGGCATCAAATTGTTTGGAATTCCCTTTGGATTTTCTCCTATAGTTCCACTTTTATGTGCTCCAACCGGGTTGAAGTAACGAAGCAATACCACGTTCCATTCTGGGTCTGCCGTATGGAAATCAGTCAAAATCTGCTCCAACATGGATTTTGTCCATCCATATGGATTCGTACACTGCCCCTTCGGACATTCCTCTGTAATCGGTATAAATGCCGGATCACCATAGACTGTCGCAGAAGAACTGAAGATGATATTCTTTACGCCTGCATTTCTCATGGCATCACAAAGCACCAATGTGCCTGCAATATTGTTATCATAGTACTCCAACGGTTTCGCCACCGATTCACCTACTGCTTTTAATCCTGCAAAATGAATGACCGCATCGATATCTTCTTTTTCAAAAATAGCCTTTAAACCTTCTGCATCACGAATGTCTGTTTCATAAAACGGAATCTCTTTTCCCACAATCTTTTCTACACGTGTCAAAGATTCTCTTGATGAGTTGCATAAATTATCCACTACAACTACATCATATCCTGCTTCTATAAGTTCAATACATGTATGACTGCCAATGTAGCCTGCTCCACCTGTTACTAAAATTGCCATAGTAGGTATCCTCCTTTTTATGCCTGATACTTTTTAATAATTCCTTGCATAACATCCCATTTTTCTTCCATGTCCGCCACTAGTTTAAACTGGGTACGGCATCGGTCTAAGTTATGCCCTTCTCTGTGAACTTTAAAGTATGTATCCCCCTGCAAATAATCGGTAAGGAAACGCATACCGCATTCGTAGGTCATCACTTTTGCTCCCATCGGAAGCATCTCAATCTCTTTTGCTGTCAGCTTTCCACCGCAACCTTCAATATAACCTTTTGCAAAAATGTCAAATAAGTCCATATCACAAGCAACTTTAGAAAGATCTTTTTCATCTTCTGCTGCTGTACTTGCCCCAAAACGAATCGCATCACCGAAATCATTCATAGCAAGCCCTGGCATAACAGTATCTAAATCGATTACACAGATTCCTTTTCTTGTAACGTCGTCAATCATAACGTTATTCAGCTTTGTATCATTATGTGTTACGCGAAGCGGAAGTTCGCCTTTTGCAAGCATATCGCCGAATACATTTGCCACATCTTCTCTTGCAAGTACAAACTCAATCTCCTCTTTCACAGAAGCAGCTCTGCCACAAACGTCATCTGCCACAGCCTTTTTAAACACTTCAAATCTGGCTTTTGTATCATGAAATCCCTTAATTGTCTCATGTAGTGTAGTAGCCGGATAATCCGCAAGAAGTCTTTGGAAATTACCAAATGCGACTGCACTTTGATAAAAATCTTCCGGCGACTCTACCTGATCGTATGTCTTCGCACCTTCAATAAATTTATAACATCTCCAATATTCACCCTCACTATCTACATAATATGGGTGAGCATCAAGCGTGTTAATCACATTTAATGTTTCGCGCTCCTCATCTCCGCCTTGTTCCTTAATCTTTTGACGAATATGAGAGGTTACTCCCAAGATATTCTCCATCAATTCCACCGGCTGTGTGAAAATGGATTTATTCATGCGCTGTAAAATGACGCGCCCCATAGTTTCATCGTCTTTCTTAATGGTCATAAGGAACGTATCGTTGATATGTCCGCTTCCATATGGAACAGCCTCCACAACAGAGCCTTTCAACTTAAAGTTTAGGATGGCTTCTCCTCTTCCTTCCCACAAAAGCGGTGCATAAGCGCCACTGTCCTTCATGGCTTTTAACGCTGCCATTACAAATGGTTTATCTTCCTTATAGGTAACTCCATACCATTTATCTTCTGATGCCAATACTTTTACAGTAGCACGGTCTTCTTCCAACAATTTGCTTACAACAGACGGAAGATAATATTCGCATTTCATCGGGTTCTTCTCAAGTCCTTCTTTAAGGAAGCTCGCAAATCCTTCTTTGATCTCTTTCAAAATGCTTGCAGAAAATCCCCACATATTCATAGATACCAAACTGTCCGTTGAAACTTCTGTCCAAGTCTCGCCGTCATCTTCTGTATATGCAGCCCCATTTCCTCTCTTTTCAATTCTGGTTCTCTCTTCTACTTTAACTAGATTACCTTCTTCGTCTACAGTACAAACACCTCTTGCCACATGTCCGTTATCTGTAAGAGTATTTCCCAAACGATAGCCAACCATAGCATAACGATACTTGTCATCATCTTGATTTTTTGATAAATAGCGGAAAATGTTGATAAATGCATCTCTTCCGTAATAATCATCTGCATTAATTACTGCAAACGGACCATCCACAAGGTCGATACAGCTAAGTACTGCATGGGCCGTCCCCCAAGGTTTCACACGTCCCTCCGGAACTTCAAATCCCTCTGGCAAATTGTATAAATCTTGGAATGCATATTCCACTTCCATCTTGCCTTCAATACGCTTACCGATAGCTTCCTTGAATAGCTCCTCGTTTTCTTTTTTAATTATAAAAATAACCTTTTCAAATCCCGCTCTCTTTGCATCAAAAAGAGAAAAATCCATAATAATATGTCCTTGCTCATCAATCGGGTCAATCTGCTTCAAACCACCATATCTGCTGCCCATTCCTGCAGCCATAATGACTAATACCGGTTTCTTCATCTTACCGTTCCTCCCTAAATAGCGCATAATATCGCATAGTATTGTAATTATAGTACATTTGTCACGAAAAATCAAGAAAGGCGCAAGAAGAACTTTGATTCTCCCTGCGCCCAATCTAACGCCTATTCTTTCGAATGACACATTCCTGCCATCCCGCAACTTCCACAAGAACCGCCACAAGAACAACCGCCTTTGCCGTTTTTCTTGTTTTGAATCCCCTTAACTACAATTGCCAGAAACAATATCACAACAATCGTTGCCACTATAAATGTTGGTAAATTCATACAAACACCTCCTATTTTGCATATCTATTTTTACGCACAAGAAGATATAATAACACCAAAAGCACTACAAAAGAAACTGCTGTCCAGATGCCAAATCCGGCTCCTGATAAAAACATACCAATCTGATACACAATCAACGAAATAGCATATGCAAACACACACATATATCCTATCGCTGCAAAGGTCCATTTTGGACTGTTCATCTCTCTCTTAATGGCACCCATAGCCGCAAAACATGGTGCACAAAGAAGATTAAAGATCATAAAGGAGTACGCTGCCAATCTGCTTCCGCCAAAGAACTCCTGCCCGATAATGCGAAGTCCCGCTGATTCCCCCGTCTCTACTAACTCCATTGCAACATCTGCACTTGCCATAGACGAAAGAGAACCAAATACACCAACCACTTCTTCCTTAGCAACCAGACCTAATACTGTTGCCACAGCTGCCTGCCAATTGCCAAATCCAAGAGGTCTGAACAAAATCGCAATGAAGGAACCAATCACATTTAAGATGGAATTTTCATTGCCATCGCCAATGTAGCGAAGACCACCTTCAAAGGTTAGACTGTTTAATGTCCAAATGATGATGCTGGCCGCCAAAATAACTGTACCCGCACGCTTTACAAAGTCCCAACCGCGTTCCCAAGTTACACGAAGCACGTTGCTTGCAACAGGGGCATGATACGCCGGCAATTCCATAACAAATGGGGAAGCCTCCCCAGAAAATGCTTTTGTCTTCTTTAATATCAATCCTGATACAACTACCGCTGCCACGCCCACAAAATATGCTGACGTTGCAATCCAAGCACTGCCTCCAAAGAGGGCACCTGCAATCATACCTACAATTGGCATCTTTGCTCCACACGGAATAAAGCAAGTTGTCATAATCGTCATTCTACGGTCGCGTTCCTGCTCAATGGTACGACTCGCCATAACTCCCGGTACACCACATCCCGTTGCCACCAACATTGGAATAAAGCTTTTCCCCGAAAGCCCAAACTTGCGGAACAAGCGATCCATAATAAAAGCAACTCGTGACATATAACCTACATCTTCCAATATAGACAGCAGCAAGAATAAAATCATCATCTGCGGGACAAAGCCTAAAACTGCACCTACGCCACCTATTATTCCATCTGACACCAGGCTGGTCAGCCACTGAGCACAGCCAATGTTTTGAAGAAAAGCAGTCACTCCCGGTATAATCCAAGCGCCAAACAAGGTGTCATTCATAAATCCGACTGTCCAATCCCCAACTGTTCCGATAGAAATAGTATACACTGCCCACATAATAAGAACAAAAATTGGAAGTGCCAAAATTCTATTTGTTACAATCCGATCAATTTTATCCGATGTGGATAATCTTCCCGCATTCTTTTTCTTATAATATTTTTTAAGTATTTCCACAACATACACATATCTTTCGTTAGTAATGATACTTTCCGCATCATCATCCAAACGTGTCTCTACTTCCACGATATCTTGTTCGATGTGTTTTAACTTTTGCTCATCTATGTTAAGCTGCTCCAACACTTTTTGGTCACGCTCAAAAATCTTAATGGCATACCAACGTTGTTGTTCTTCAGGCATATTATGTATGGCTGCTTCCTCGATATGCGCAAGAGCATGCTCTACCGTTCCTGAAAAGATATAACCCGGCACTTTCTTTCCCTCTGCCGCTGCTTCCACTGCAAGCTCTGCTGCCAAAGAAAGTCCATCTCCTTTCAGAGCAGATATCTCAACCATCTTACATCCAAACCCTTGTTCCAAGCCGGCAAGGTCTATCTTATCCCCGTTCTTCCGAACAATATCCATCATATTAATGGCTATTACAGTCGGAATGCCAAGCTCCATCAACTGAGTTGTAAGATAAAGATTTCTCTCCAAATTTGTTCCATCCACAATGTTAAGAATGGCATCCGGTCTTTCTCCTATAAGAAAATTACGGGCAACCACTTCTTCCAATGTATATGGAGACAGAGAATAAATCCCCGGCAAATCTACAATAATGACATCTTCATGTCCTTTTAATTTTCCTTCTTTCTTTTCTACCGTAACGCCCGGCCAGTTTCCAACATACTGATTCGCACCGGTGAGCGCATTAAACATCGTCGTCTTCCCACAATTCGGGTTCCCTGCCAATGCAATTTTTATACTCATTTTTTCGCTCCTATTCTATTTCTACCATCTCTGCATCTGCTTTGCGAAGAGACAATTCATATCCTCGCACCATAATCTCAATTGGATCTCCAAGAGGCGCTGCTTTACGAACATAAATCTCTACCCCTTTTGTAATTCCCATATCCATAATTCTACGTTTTACAGCTCCCATGCCGTGTAATTTCACTACTTTTACCGTAGAACCAATCTTTGCATCTTTTAAAGTATTCATATATTCCCTCCTCGTTAGCATATGCTAACTGCAAGTCGCAAAAATCAGTTAGCTGTTGCTAACCACTAATATAATATACGCACTTCCAACATTTGTCAACTAAAAAGAATAAAAAAACAAAATCTATATGCCAAAAATCTTGTGTTTAGACGTTCTGCGAAGAGGCTTGGCAGATATAACTATCAAAAACAACAATCCTATCCGTCAAAATTGATTCAAAAATTGTTTTTAGAGCATATAGAATAATCAAATACAGCAAATCTATCCGCCACAAGAGATTTGAAAACCCAATTTCCTCAAAAAATCAGCATATATAATCACTTGAAATTGTGAAACTATATGCCAAATTGAATTATTTGCTGCTTTGTTGAAATGTATATTCATTTATGCTATTCTATTTGTAGTATTTTTGTAAAGGAGGCCTCTTATGTCCATACATGAATCCGGAGAAATGTATTTGGAAAGTATCTACGTGTTGTCGAAAAAGATGGACATTGTTCGTTCTATTGACATCAGCGAATATATGGGATATTCGAAACCAAGCGTTAGTCGTGCTGTTGGTTTATTGAAAAAAGCAGGTTATGTGGTGGCAGATGAAGACGGCCATCTTTCTCTTACAAAAGAGGGATTAGATCTTGCAGAAAAGATTTTTGAACGTCACACCATTCTTACCAACTTCCTAACGAAACTTGGCGTAGATAAAGAAACTGCTAGCGAAGATGCTTGTAAGATGGAACATTATATTAGTGATAAGTCTTTCGAGGCATTTAAAAACTTTATAGCTGATGAAACATAAAAAAAGACCAACTGTCCATGTTTTGGATAGTTGGTCATTCTTTTAATTAGTCTTGTACGTATGGCATCAACGCTACGTGGCGTGCTCTCTTAATTGCTACTGTAAGAGCTCTCTGATGTTTTGCACAGTTACCTGTGATTCTTCTTGGAAGAATTTTTCCTCTTTCAGAAACGTACTTTCTCAATTTTGCTACATCTTTGTAGTCGATTTCATTATTTTCTTTACCACAGAATACACAAACTTTTTTTCTTCTGCGGATGTTTCTTCTCTTCATTGGTGAATCAGTCTTAGCACCTTTATCAAAAGCCATCTTTCAATACCTCCTATTTTACTTCTACACAATCAATTATCGCCTAGCTGAATGGTAATTCTTCATCAATTCCGTCCGGAATATTCATAAACCCATCTCCGATATCTGTGCTCGGCATTGGGCTTGGACTTGGACTTGCCTGGAAGCTATTATTTGAAGTACCTGCTGCTTTACTTTCAGCAAATTCCTGATCTTCTACTACAACATCTGTTGTGTACACCTTCACGCCATCACGGTTTGTATAGCTACCTGTCTGGATACGACCTGTCACTACTACCTTTGTGCCTTGACGCAAATATTTTTCAGCAAATTCTGCTGCTCTACCAAAAGCTACACAATTGATAAAGTCTGCTGTCTGCTGGTCTCCGTCACGTCTAAAACGACGGTCAACTGCTAATGTGTATCTTCCAATTGCTGTCGCAGCATCACCCTGTGAATATCTAACTTCAGGATCTCTTGTCAAACGTCCCATTAAAATTACTTTATTCATACGATTTCCTCTTTTCTTATGCTTCTTGTTTTACGCATAAATATCTCATCACGTTGTCCATGATACGAAGTCTTGCTTCTAACTCAGCCGGAGCTGATGCATCAGCTTCGAAGTGGATGAAGTAGTAGTATCCTTCTCTCATTTTCTGAATTTCGTAAGCTAATCTTTTCTTACCCCATTCATCAACATCAGATACGACACCACCGAAACGAGCAATGTAAGCCTGTACTTTTTCGATTACTGCTGCTCTTTCTTCGTCTTCGATCTTCGCATTGACAACAACTGCTAATTCATATTTGTTCATGTCATGCTACCTCCTTTTGGTCTCTGGCCCCCGCCTTTTTGGCAGGAACAAGGAATAAAAATAATATATCACAATTTGGTATGATATCATATATTTTACTAGGTTTCAAGCTTTTTTTTCAGTTCTTTGGTGTTTTTTTCCACGAGCTTGCGTGCAATCATAATCTGATGCCCGCAGCCTGTACATTTCAATCGGAAATCTGCACCCACGCGCAAAATCTCCCATTCAAAACTCCCACAAGGATGCTTTTTTTTCATTTTTACAATATCGCCTATTTCATATATGTTTGCCATCACAATCTCCTATTTCACTTTATCTATATCCACACGTATTCCATGCACTACAAGGCGCTCTTCTTCGCTCACATTCGTACAAGTCGAAAGACTCACCATCTTGGAAAATACATCCGCCTGCACTCCGGTGTCATACAATGCCTTATTTTGTATCCTATTTAGATAGGTTAGATACTCCTCATCATCTGCAAATTGCTTTTGAAAACTATCGGATGCATCATTCGTAATCTCCACAGAAAAAATCTGGTAAGTATACACCTGCCCCTTTGGCGTATAGATGTAAAAATACGGATACTCTTTACAAAAGCTTTCCTTTTTATATTTTCTAAGACGCCCGAACATAGAACCATCTTTCATATTATGTCCGTAGATAAATGTGTTTTCATCTTCAAAATCCGCCCTATTTATCCTGTCCAAGAAAAGCGCACCCACCTTGTTTCCATTTCCTTCAAATGTTCTAGTTAAGTATTTGTCGTTATCATCTGCTTGCACAAGTGGATAACTAATAACTTCCGGCTCGTCAAAACGGATCCACCCTACCACCTCGTCGTTCACCTGGCGAAGCTTTTCAAAATCCACACGATACAAAGTCTTGTCTATCTTCTTTTTTTCTTTTTTGGGTTCTTTCTTTCCGCTTTCCTGTGTTTCTTCAGACACAATCTCTACGGCTTCTTGCTCCACTTTGTCGTATTCTTTCCCACCGCTTCGGTAGTCTTTTGTCTGCTCAAACAACTGATATCCAGAAAAGCAAAACGCACAAATAGCCACAATAAGCACAATATTTAAAAATTTATTTTTCATCTTTCTATTTCTCTTTCATAATCCAAACAATCTCTTCTTCCGTTCTTTCCATCCCCGGTGATGCGATACGCCCCATATTACGCATGGTCTCTTCTGGTGTAGCCCCATTAATTCCATGTACCGGTTCCACACTAACACCTAAGAGAGCAAACTCCACCGCCCGAAAGGCCGCGTCAACTGCCACAATTCCTTTCATCGTGCAGCCTTGATTACCACCATCGCAAATCATACCGGTAATTCCGGATGACATATTTAAAATAGTTTTCTCCATCTCCGCAAGTTCGCCGCCTCGCAAATAGCAAAGACCACAAGCCATTCCTGTTCCTGCTGCAATGCCACAACCGCAAAAGGCAGATAATTTTCCCGAATATTCTTTGATATACATCGTAATAAGATAACTTAACGCTGTTGCACGAAGAAGGGTCGTCTCATCTACCACTTCCTGATACACCTGCTGATAAGCAAATAGCGGAAGTGTAGCAATAATCCCGTGGGCACCACTCCCCGTAATACTCATGGCTGGTTTCCCAAGCCCTAACACTCTGGCCTCGATTGCTCCATTACACCAAAGCTGCGCTGTGCTAAGAGCATCTTTGGAAATGATTTTTCCGCCATTATGCTCTTTCAGTCTAGGTCCAAACAACGTCTTATCCGACTGCAATCCTTCCTCTAAAAGTGCCATATTCATCTCAAAAGCTTCTCGGATAAAACAGATTTCTTTTGCATCCACAGTTTCTACATACTCTAATAATTCTTTCAATGTATACTGGTGAATCAAAGGTTCTTTTTCTGCCTCTTCCCCGGCTCTTTCTTTTTCAAATAGAATATTTCCATTCTTTTCTATGTAATAGATGTCGGTGTGACCGCCTGCAATCTTCACCTTGCAACAGTCCCTCTCTGTCTCCACCAGGGCATCGATGGTTATCTGGGATCCAATGTGATCCAGTTCCACTGTTACTATGCCCTTCTCCACTAATTCTTTTGCCTTTCGGTTATCTTTCTCTGTTACGTAACAAAGAGCTTCCAATCCCTTATCCGGCTTTCCCGCAACAATTCCAAGGGCTGCTGCAAATACATTTCCCACCTCATCGGAATTCGGAATCCCGCAGGTAAATGCATTCTTATACATACCCGAATTCAAAGACACCTTCACACGCTTTACTTCTCCCTGCGCATAACTCTTAGCAGTTGCCACAGCAAATGCAATGGCGCCCGGTTCTGTCACGCCAAGGGCCGGTCTCATATCTTTTTGAATCAGTTCGGTAAGTATATGCATAACACCCCTCCTATTCCAAAAAAGGTGGGTATCTTAACCCACCTTTAACTTAAACTTTTGAATTTCTTTTTCACTAGCTACTCGTTCGATTATACCACCTAATGAACGAAGCTTTTCTTCAAATCTTTCATATCCACGTTGGATATACACAATGTCATCAATAATGGTAATTCCATCTGTCGCTAACCCCGCGATACAAAGTGCTGCACCTGCTCTAAGGTCCGGAGCACTCACTCTTGCTCCTGAAAGTTTTTCTACTCCTTCTATCACAGCAGTATTGCCTTCCACCTTGGTCTGTGCTCCCATTCTCGCCAACTCATCCAGATATTTGAAACGATTTTCAAATATGCTTTCTGTAATAGTACTGGTTCCATTACAAAGCGCCAGTGTCACACCAATCTGTGGTTGCATATCTGTCGGGAACCCCGGATATGGCAACGTCTTTACATGTGTACTTCCAAGACGTTCTTTTGCCACCACACGCACTGCATCGTCAAACTCTTCCACTTCACAGCCAATTTCCACTAGCTTTGCAACGGTTGCTTCCAAATGTTTTGGAATGACATTTAACACGGTTACATCGCCTTTTGTAGCTGCTGCAGCAAACATAAAGGTTCCGGCTTCTATCTGATCCGGTATGATTGAATATTCTGTTTTATGGAGTTTTGATACCCCTTTAATCTTAATGACATCGGTTCCTGCACCTTTGATGTTGGCACCCATACTATTTAAGAAGTTTGCTACGTCTACCACGTGTGGCTCTTTCGCAACATTCTCCATAATGGTTGTTCCCTCTGCCATAGCCGCTGCAAGCATTACATTGATCGTAGCACCTACACTGACTACGTCAAAATACAAATGCTTTCCAGACAACACTTCCGCCTCAGCAATAATCTTGCCGTTAGCAATATCAACCTCTGCACCTAATGCACGGAATCCTTTGAGATGCTGATCAATCGGTCTACTTCCGATGTTACATCCTCCTGGAAGTGCTACTTCCGCTCTATGATGCTTTCCAAGTAATGCACCAAGCAGATAGTAAGATGCACGAATCTTCTTTATATAATCATATTCTATACTAAAATCTCCAACGCCTGCACCACAGATACGAACCGTATGACGATCCAGTCGCTGAACAGAAGCTCCGATTCCCATCATCGCTTCTAATAAAACATTAATATCATTTACATCAGGTAAGTTGTCGATAGTGACAGTCTCATCTGTCATGATAGCTGCTGCCAAAATTGCAAGTGCCGCATTCTTAGCTCCACCTATCTCAACCTCTCCAACCAGCGGATTTCCGCCCTTGATAATATATTGTTCCATTTCGCACCTCGATTGTTGCTTTTTACACCCTAATATTATACCCCATTTATACCTTTTCTGCAATCACAATTTCTTCCGGTGCTACTCACAAGAAAAAAGTTCTAACACACGATCTATTGTGCCATCTATATCCAGTCCGTCTTCGCACACAATATAGTCCGCATACCGTTCAAACAATTGTGCTCTTTCCTCATACAAATCCTGTAACGTCTGTCCTTCTTTTAAGACAACCCCTCGATTTTTAGCGTTTTGAATGCGTGCGGCAATTGTTTCATAAGAAACCTTCAGATATATAATGGTTCCGATTTCTTTATAATGCCGCATCGCCTCTTCACAATACACCACACTCCCGCCGGGTGCGATGACTGCCTTTTCCACTTCCAAATCACGATTGACTTGATTTTCGATTTCTAGGAATCCATCAATTCCTCTTTCTGCGATAATCTCTTTTAACAAGCGCCCTTCCTGTTTTTGTATAAAAAGGTCTGTATCTATAAATTCATATCCCAACCGTTTTGCGGTTACTACACCGATGGTACTCTTTCCCACTGCCGGCATACCAATGAATATAATATTCTTTTTCATACGTATCTTCCAACTCCTCTAGGACAAATAAAAATTTCTCCTGTTTCTTCTATGTTCACATCTTGTTTTATACAGTTCATGATATACCATCAACTGCACCATATCTTTCATATAATCCTTGGCGTCTTCATCCAAGTCCTTCACCTTATCATAAATTCGATTACACATCATTCGGATTTGTAACTGATCCGGATATTCATCATATATCACGCTTCCTGCATACGCCATCCTTTCACACTCTTCTTCCACAAAAGGGAGCATCTGCTTTGCAAGATCTGGATACATACTCTTCAAATACTCGAAATCCATACGTTCCGCCCGCTCATCATCGTACTGTAATGGCAACGGATACGCCATATAATACGGCAATCGATAATCCACAATATACACTTCCATTCCATAAACATTATATTATATGATATGCACTGGAAGTAAAAAGGTGAAGAGGACGTAAAGGGAAACACAGCGAAAGCCGCCTAGTCACCGCAGTTTAGAGCCCTTTTTTCGCTGGCTTCATCTTTTGTGTTTTTTAATATCTTGATTTTCAAGAAGTTATTACATCTGTCAAAAACAACTCTCAACCGCAATTTTAATATTATGATGTATAAGAAACCTTTGAAAGATTGTATGGAAAGTCTTGTGGCTGTTTTTGGAAAATGGGCAATCGAAAGGCACTGTTTGAACGATAGTGAGTTTGCCGTTTCGATTGCCAATCTCATCTCCAAGGATAGCCACTTAGACTTTCCACAATCTTGAACCTTATGTTTCGCGTACATCACAATATTAAAATCGCGATTGCTCAAACAAGTTTTTGACAGACGCTTTTTTAAAAATCAAGATATAACAAAACAGCAAAAAGATTGCAGATGCGAGAAAAAGGGCTCTAAACTGCGGTGACTAGGCGGCTTTCGCTGTGTTTCCCTTCGCTATCACCTCAACATTTGTCTCAGAGCCCTCTTTTCCCTATTTCCACTCAGCACTCTCTGCAAGTACCGTAATCTTTTCTTTTAAAATCTCCACAAACCCACCGGAAATCTCCACTTTTTTCACCTCGTCGCCCTTGTGAATTTTCATCACACATGGAGCTAAGATTGTGGTAAGGGGAATGTGATTTTTGTAGATACCCATCTGCCCTTCTACCGATGTGAATTCAAGGAAATTACTTTCGCCCTCAAAAAACATCTCATCCGGCGATATAATTTTCAGTTCAAACATTTGATTATCTGCCATGTTTTCCACCTCTATTTCACACGGGCAAGAACATCATCAATGTTTCCTGCATTGAGGAATAATCCTTCCGGAATATCATCATGCTTTCCTTCCAAGATTTCCTTGAAGCCTTGAATGGTCTCGCCAATCGGAACGTAGCGTCCTTCATAACCTGTGAACTGTGTTGCCACAAAGAACGGCTGTGAAAGGAATCTTTGAATCTTTCTCGCTCTGGATACGGTAAGTTTATCTTCTTCTGAAAGTTCATCCATACCAAGCATATTGATGATATCCTGTAATTCTTTATATTTTTGAAGAACTTCCTGTACTCCACGAGCCACTTTATAATGTTCTTCTCCTACAATGTTTGGATCCAACATTCTGGAAGAAGAATCAAGCGGATCTACTGCCGGGTAAATACCAAGCTCTGTAATCGCACGGGAAAGCACGACTTTTGCATCCAAATGGGCAAACGTTGTGGCTGGCGCCGGGTCAGTAAGGTCATCGGCCGGCACATATACAGCCTGTACAGATGTGATGGAACCGTTCTTTGTAGATGTAATACGTTCCTGCAAAGCACCCATTTCTGTCTGCAAGGTTGGTTGGTAACCTACCGCTGAAGGCATACGTCCAAGAAGGGCTGACACTTCCGAACCTGCCTGTGTAAAACGGAAAATATTATCGATGAATAACAATACGTCTTTTCCACCCTTATCACGGAAATACTCTGCCATTGTAAGCCCCGTAAGACCAACACGCATACGTGCTCCAGGTGGCTCATTCATCTGTCCAAATACCATGGCCGTCTTATTGATAACACCAGATTCCTGCATTTCATAGTAGAGGTCGTTACCTTCTCTGGTTCTTTCCCCTACACCTGTAAATACAGAATATCCGCCATGCTCTGTAGCAATATTTGTAATCAATTCCTGAATAAGAACTGTCTTTCCTACTCCTGCACCGCCGAAAAGACCAATCTTTCCACCTTTTTGATACGGACACAACAAGTCAATAACCTTAATCCCCGTTTCCAAAAGTTCTGATTCTGTCGCCTGCTCCTCAAATGTAGGTGCCTTTCTGTGAATTGGTTCGTACTCCACGTCTGTTGGAGCCGGCTTTTCATCAATCGGCTCACCAAGCACATTGAAGATACGTCCCAATGTATTTTCACCAACCGGTACTGAGATGGCGTGACCCATTGCCACGGCATCCATTCCTCGTACGAGACCGTCTGTCGGTCCCATGGCGATACATCGAACAACGTCATCACCCAAGTGTTGTGCAACCTCTACTACCAGTTTGCTGCCATCTGCTCTTGTAATTTCGATGGCCTCGTTAATTTCCGGCAGTGAAGTGCCTTCGTACTTTACGTCAAGTACGGCACCGATAACCTGAGTGATTTTTCCTATATTTTTCTCTGCCATTTCGTCACTCCTTTATCCGATAGCTTCCGCTCCGGCTATAATCTCTGTTAATTCTTGCGTAATTGCACCCTGACGGGCTCTGTTATATTGAAGTTCCAAACTACTGATGATTTCTTCTGCATTATTGGTGGCCGCATCCATAGCCTGCATACGGGCTCCATTTTCACTTGCCACCGATTCCACAAATGCCCCAAACAAAATACTGGTCATATACTTTGGAACCAGAAGACCAATTGCTTCCTCTTCGCTAGGCTCAAAATTCATCGGCGTTAACACCGCTTCTTTTTCTTCCTCTTCTACCGATTCTATAGGAAGTAATTTTACCATCTTTGGAATATGTGTCACGGTATTTTTAAATTCCGTATAAGCCACATATATTTCCCCGATTTCACCCTTCTCAAAATCAGAAAGTAACGTTTCACCAAGCGCTTTTGCATCTGCAAAATTTGGTTCTTCTATCATATCAGAGTAATCGCCTGCAATCTCATATCCCTTTTTACCAAGACTGTCCATTGCCTTCTTTCCGACAACATAGAGACGCATATTCTCTTTCGGAATCGCTCCTCCGGTAATCATCCTTACTACATTGGCATTATATCCGCCTGCCAAGCCTCGATTCGATGTCACCACCACGATTCCTACCTTGTCGGACTGTCCTTTTTTCAAATATGGATGCTCTACGTTCCCTGCTTTTTTAAGCATGGAAGTCACAGTCTGGTACATATACTGAAAGTACGCCTTGGAATTTTCCGCACGCATTCTTGCTTTTTGCAATTTTACAGTAGATACCAGCTTCATAGCCTTTGTAATCTGCTGCGTACTCTGGATACTGCCACGGCGTCTTTTAATCTCTCGCATAGAAGCCATGACTATTCACCATCCTTACACTCCTGAATTGCTTTTACAAGTTTTGCTTCGATTTCCTCGGAAATCACTTTTTCCGTGCGAATCGCTTCCGGAATTTCCGGATATTTCGTATCGATGAATTCAAATAATTTCTGTTCAAAGCTTAAGACATCTTCCACCGGTACATCCAGCAAATGCTTTCTCGTTGCCGCATAAATGATGATAACCTGGTACTCTACCGGCATCGGTTTGTACTGCGGTTGCTTTAACATCTCTTTAATGCGTGCTCCCTGTGCAAGACGCTCCGTTGTATCTGCATCCAATTCAGAACCAAACTGGGCAAATGCCGCCAACTCTCGATACTGAGCAAGGTCGATACGAATCGGTCCTGCAATCTTCTTCATTGCCTTAATCTGCGCAGAGCCTCCTACTCGAGATACGGAGATACCTGGGTTAACCGCCGGTCTAAAACCTGCATTAAACATCTCTGTCTCCAGATAAATCTGTCCGTCTGTAATCGAAATTACATTGGTCGGAATATAGGCCGATACGTCACCTGCCTGGGTTTCGATAATCGGAAGTGCGGTAAGTGAACCGCCACCTAATTTATCTGATAATCTCGCTGCTCTTTCGAGCAATCTTGAATGAAGATAGAATACATCTCCAGGATAAGCTTCACGTCCAGGTGGTCTTCTAAGAAGCAAGGAAAGTGTACGGTAAGCAGTCGCATGCTTTGACAAGTCATCATAGACTATCAGCACGTCCTCTCCATTTTCCATCCACTCTTCGCCCATCGCACAACCTGAATACGGCGCAATATATTGTAGTGGTGCCAATTCACTTGCAGTTGCCGCAACAACTGTGGTATATGACATAGCTCCAAATTCTTCTAATGTTTTCACAATATTGGCAACGGTAGATGCCTTCTGTCCGATTGCCACGTAGATACATTTTACACCCTGCCCTTTTTGATTGATAATGGTATCAATGGCAATGGCTGTCTTTCCGGTCTGTCTGTCACCGATGATAAGCTCTCTCTGACCTCTTCCTATCGGAATCATCGAGTCGATGGCTTTAATACCGGTTTGCAATGGTGTATCTACTGATTTTCTGGAAATAACACCAGATGCCACACGTTCAATCTCGCGAAATTTATTGGCCTGAATCGGTCCTTTTCCGTCAATCGGTTGTCCAAGTGCATTGACAACGCGGCCAAGCATACAATCTCCAACAGGAACCTCTACTACACGTCCTGTTGTCTTTACGGTGTCTCCCTCGTTAATATTACGGTCACTGCCAAGAAGTACGGCACCTACATTGTCCTCTTCTAAGTTCAGCACCATACCGTATACTTCACCTGGGAATTCTAACAGTTCCCCTTGCATCGCCTTCTGAAGTCCGTGAATACGTGCAATTCCGTCTGCTACCCAGATGACAGTTCCCACATCAGAAACTTCCATCTCTGATGCATATCGTTTCATCTGCTCTTTTATGACAGAGCTGATTTCTTCCGGTTTTAAATTCATGGAACACAAGCTCCTTCCTATTGTTATAGTTATACTTGAACATTACGCAGGTTGCGTGTCAGTTCATATAATTTTGTCTGAATACTACTGTCAACCACCCGATCTCCAATACGTACGACCATTCCTCCTATAAGGCTTTCGTCTACCTTATAATCCATCTCAAAGGTCTCATACTTGGTAGTTTCCAATAATCTCTTTTCAATCTTTTTCTTTTGCGCATCGCTAAGCGCAGTAGCTGTTACCACAAAAGCTTGCCCAATTTTCTTTTCTTCTTTCACAAGCTCAATGTAGTAATCAAACACAGAAATGATGTCCGCCGCATGTCCTTTTTTTACAAGTAAAATTAACATGCCCACCATCTCTTTCGGAATCCTATCTAAAAAAGTCTCCTCGATAATCTTCGATTTGTCCTCTTTTGTAAGTTTTGGCTGATTCATCAGTTTTCCGAAATCTTCATTGGCCCGCAAGATTTCTTTGACGCTTTTAGCCGCATCAAAAAATTCATCTATGCGTCCTTCTTCCTTTGAAACGGCAAACAGTGCATCGCCATATGTTTTTGAAACTAACTTAGCCATGTATGTTCACCCATTTCTTTTAATGTTTCGTCAATGAGACTCTCCTGCACCTCAAGATCCATAGAAGATGCCACGACTTTCTGTGCCATCATAGAAGCGATGGTAATCATCTCTTGCTTCATATCATCAATGGCTCTTGTCTTTTCAAGGTCAATCTCTGCCTTTGCGCGTTCTAAGATTCTGGCAGCTTCTTCTTTTGCCTCCGCCACAATCCTAGCTTCGTTTTTCATTGCTTTTTTACGCGCATCTGCGAGAATCTCTTCTGCTTCTTTGTTTACTTCTTTTAGTTTTGCTTCATATTCGGCTTTATATTGATACGCTTCTTCTTTCTCTTTCCTTGCGCTCTCCACATCGTCCGCAACACGCTGTCTTCTCTTTTCTAACATATCGCGAACTGGATTGAATAGCAGATAAGAAAGCAAGGTAAAGAGTACCAACATACTGAGCGCCAACACAATCGCATCAAACAAAAACTGCGCATCAAGTGTAAATAAACGGTCCAAGGCCTTGCGCCTCCTTCCTTATATTAGTTTCTCAAATTCAATCCTAGAGTTTTCCAAGTAATGGATTTGCAAATAACAAAATCAAAGCGATAACCAAACTGTAAAGACCTGTTGTCTCCGCAACCGCCTGTCCAAGTAACATAGTAGATGTGATATCTGATTTTGCTCCCGGATTTCTACCAACTGCCGCACAACCCTGTCCTGCCGCATTACCCTGACCGATACCAGGGCCAACACCTGCGATCATCGCAAGACCTGCACCAATTGCTGAACATGCTAAAATTAAACCTTCGTTTGTAATATTACCCATAATAAATTCCTCCTAAAATATAGTTTTTAATTATCTTGTGGCATTTTGTTTCTCATAAATACCATGGTAAGCATACAGAATACATACGTCTGTATTGCTCCTGAAAAGATGTCGAAATACACATGGAGTACTCCTGGCCATAAAAACGCCACCTTATAAAGCAATCCGTAAATCAACGCCATAATAACCGTTCCCGATAACACATTTCCGAACAAACGTAAGGATAAGGAAAATGGTACTGCGATTTCACCAATTAAGTTAATCGGGAATAGGAACGGCAACGGTTTAAACAGGTCTGTAACCGCCCCAAATTTGTTGTACTTAACATTGTTAATCTGTATCAAGAAAAACGTAATTAAGCCAAGAGGGAATGTAACCCCATAGTCCGCCGTTGGTGGTCTGAGTCCAAGTAGTCCTGATAAATTACTAAACAAAAGAAACAGGAACAAGACTCCGATATAATTACGATATTTGAAAGCATATTTGTCAAGACTTCCTTTTACCATATTGTCCAGCATCTCCACTGCAAGTTCCATCACATTTTGCAGTCCACCCGGCTTTTCTGTGTCACGAAGCTTTATCCTCGTCACCAACGCAAGAATAATGAGTCCCGCGCACACAATGAGAATGCTGACATGTGTAGTCGTCAGATACACTTTCTGACCGAATAGTTCAAAGCCCCGGAGGCTGTGTATCATAAAATCTGCCTCTTTTGCAAGGACTATTCCCATACTAGTTCCCACGTAAGGTTCCTCCTTTCTTTTCTTGTAGTTTTAAAAACATCTTATGCATAAACGGCTGCATATAAGCTGCCAGTTTTAATGCAAATACCCCCGCCAATACAGTGATGGGATTGCCTACCTCAAAATAGAGCACAGCTCCCACTAACACTGCCGTAATCGCCATACGGGTAATATATCCCTTTGTGGCATGTTTTGTAGCTCTCTCTGTATCTCCAAGATCCACGGCATCTTCGATGCTTCGCTTCATATGGATGGCACAGATGACTGACACTAAAATTCCACACCATACTCCAATGGCATTGTACAAGTGATTTCCAAAAAACAAGAGCAATATCACTTGTTCTATCACACCGATGAATAAAATTCCGGCAAGAAGCTCTGTGAGTGTATTATCCTTCTTCATGTCTTTTATCCTCCGGATCTTCATTCGCATGTTTTACCAGCGCATAGACATTTCTCGCCCCTGCCAAAACTCCTAGGACAATGAGAGGTATGGTAAATCCAATGCCCGTTTTCTTTTCCAGCCATGTTCCAAGCCAGACACAAAAAAGAATCGGTGCTATCATACTGATTCCCAATTGGGATATTAGTGCAAATGTTTTGTATACACTTTGTTTGTATTTCATATTATTCCCACTCCAACCTGTGAAGATGCCCTTTTGTGGTCATTCCTTCAAATCCATTCTGTCGAAGGGCCTCATACAGTACAATTGCAACCGAATTTCCCAGATTCAAAGAACGAATGTCACCCGCCATAGGAATACGAATACTTTCTTCTTTATGCCCTACCAGTATTTCTTCCGGTATTCCGGCACTTTCCTTCCCAAACATAATGTAGCAGTCTGGTTCGTACTGAACATCTGTGTACATATTCGGCGCTTTTGTTGTCGCCATATAAATTTTTGCATTTGGATTCTTTTCCATAAAATCCGCAAAATCGATATAAGTCGTCACATCCAGCTGGTTCCAATAATCCATTCCGGCTCGCTTTAGAGATTTCTCATCCAACCGAAATCCTAATGGTTCAATCAAATGCAACCTGGTATTGGTAGCCACGCAAGTGCGCCCGATATTTCCCGTATTTGCCGGAATCTCCGGTTCAAATAATACGATATTTAACATGACTCTTCCCTCAATCTATTGATAAAACGCTCTAGTCTTTCCAGTGCCACTTTCAAATCTTCCAGTGAATACGCGTAAGAGATTCGAAGGAATCCTTCTCCACACGCACCAAATGCTGTTCCCGGCACAACTGCCACTTTTTCTTCCTGCAAAAATCTTGTGGCGAACTCTTCCGAAGTCATGCCAAATTCAGCAATACTCGGGAAGATATAAAAGGCGCCAAACGGTTCAAAACATTTTAGGTTCATTCTCTTAAATTCACTGACCAGAAATCTTCTTCTCTGATTATACGCTTCCTTCATCTCCTGCACGTCTTCATCACAGTTTCGAAGCGCTTCTACCGCTGCGTACTGACTGTTCGTAGGCGCACACATAATTGCGTACTGATGAATCTTTACCATCTGCGAAATAATCACTTCTGGACCACATGCATATCCAAGTCTCCAACCTGTCATAGCAAACCCTTTTGAAAAACCATTGATTAAGATGGTTCTCTCTTTCATACCCGGGAAACTTGCAATAGACACGTGTTCTCCCTTATAACTGAGTTCCGAATATATCTCATCTGAAATTACAAATAAGTCGTGCTTTTTTACGACCTCTACGATCGGCTCCAAATCTTCCTTTGTCATGATTGCACCGGTAGGATTGTTCGGGAACGGCATAATAAGAACCTTTGTCTTCGGCGTAATCGCAGCTTCCAGCTCTTCTGCCGTCAGCTTAAATTCATTTTTCTCCTGAAGAGAAATGGTTACCGGAACACCGTCCGCAAGTACTGTACACGGAAGATACGAAACATAACATGGTTCCGGAATGAGAACTTCATCCCCTGGATCCAACATAGCACGAAGTGCAATGTCGATACCTTCACTTCCTCCGACTGTTACAATCACTTCTTTGTTGTAATCGTACTGTACGTCTACTTTTCTGTCTAAGTATTTACAAATTTCTATTTTTAATTCTTTCAAACCGGCATTGGATGTATAAAATGTCTTTCCCTTTTCTAAGGTGTAGATACCTTCTTCTCGGATTCTCCACGGCGTGTCAAAATCAGGCTCTCCTACACCGAGCGAAATGGCATCCGGCATCTCACTTACCACATCAAAAAATTTACGAATTCCCGATGGGGCAATCCCGGTCACTTTCTGTGATAATGGATTTCTCATTACGGTGTCACCAACATCCTTTCTGCCTGCGCTTTTGCTGCCAATATGGTGCCGTGATCTTTATATTTTTTCAAAATAAAGTGTGTTGCTGTGCTGATAACCGCTTCCACCGGTGATAATTTTTCCGATACAAACTGAGACACTTCTTTTAAGGTCTTGCCTTCTAATATAATCATCAAATCATAACCACCAGAAATCAAATATACAGACGTTACTTCCGGATAGTTGTAAATGCGTTCTGCAATTCTGTCAAATCCCTGATTGCGCTGCGGTGTCACTCGCACCTCGATGAGGGCTGTCACGGATTCTTCTCCCGCTTTGTCCCAATCAATCAATGTATGGTAACCGCAAATGATTTTTTCTTTTTCCATGTCCGCAATCTCATTTGCAATGGTCACCTCATCGGTACCAAGTAAAACAGCCAATTCGCCTAAATTGACGCGGCTATTTTTCTCAATATATTTCAAAATCTGCTTTCTCATAGTTGCCTCCCTATAAATCATATATTTTCACAAGCTCATCCGGCGCCGGTCTATCTAAAAACCGCTTTTCTTCACCACCTAATATCACTCGCGCTTTTTCCTTTGTTGTGCGTCCCAAAATGGTAGCCTGCACACCCTTTTCCAAATAGCTTTCTACCAATTCCTCACCTTTATCTGTCACAATTAACACACTTCCTGTACTAGTCAATTGATATGGGTTCAAATGAAAATATTCACAAATCTCCACCGTCTCCTGGCGAATACTCATCTTTTTTAAATCTACTTCCATTCCGATATCTGCGCTCTCACACAATTCCCAAAGAGCCGCCAAAATCCCACCTGCCCCTATCTGGTGCATGGCAGATACGCCAAACTCTTTTGTAAATGCAATCTCTCTTTCGGAAAACAATTGCGAATGTAAGCTTTCCGCCTGTGCAAGAAATCCCGGCACAAAACGTGTTCTTAAAGCTTCTTCTTTTTCCCGCATAACGCGAAGCATTCCACAAAGACCAATCCACTTTAGTAGCACAATGTCTTGCCCCGGCTTTGCCATATTGCTTCGTATCAAATCTGCTCCTTTGATTTTTCCAAATCCATTCACATGAACCATAGCACTCTGAAGTACTGGGCTGACTTCCGCCTTCGCACTGATAATCTGTACACCGTGTTCACTCGCCGCCTCTTCCACATATTCCATCATAGCTTTCAATCTGGATTCATAGGCGTATGGTGGAAGGGAAATATGAACCGATGCTCCTACTGCCTTTGCGCCACGGCTTGCAAGGTCATTTACCACCTGTGCTAGGGCAAATACGCCCAAATCCTTTTCATTTCCATAAAGAACACTCTCCGTAGAAAGCATCTGCTCGCCTTCTCCAATCCGTATCCCATAACACATCTCTTCCACAGTCGGATTCCAGAGTGTTTCTTCTCTTTGAAATTGTAAAGGCTTTAATACAGACCTTTTTAGGACGGTCTGGGATACCTTCCCGATTTTCATATCTTATTCCCCTTGCGGTGTTTCCACCGATTGTCCTTCGTTCTTTTGCTCTTCTTGCTTTTCTTCTTTCTTTTCTTCTTTCTTCTTTGCTGCTTCGTCAGCTTTTATCAGCGACTTTGCCTTTGCAATGGCTGCATCAATCTTTTCTTTCTTCTGCGTTTTAATCGCATCTTTTACTAACTTCGTGGCTTTTGCATTGTCCGACTTCGTGCCGACACTGTAAACTGCCGCTGATGCACTGTACTTACTATTATTAATTAATACTTTTTCGTCTTCCTTGCCGTCTTCTTTTACAATCTTCCACAATTTTGTAGTCATACCCACATGTTCGGAAGTGATTTTTGTGATCACTCCAAGCTTTTCACCGGAAACCTCAAACTTTGGATCCTCTTCCTTCGTACTGATTGTTTCACTCTCAAAGGAAATGCTTCTGCTCGAAGGTCTTACTTCTTTTCCGTATACAACGAAAGTCAACTGTCTTCCGATAACGTAACCTTCGATAAAAATCGGTGTTTTTTGATTGTTCTTAATCTTTAAATCTTTATAGTCTCCTGCGATAGCTGCATCTGCCGATGGGTCTACATAAGCTACCACCATGGAATGTGGCTGTCTTTGTACAACTTCCAATTCTGCACGAAGTACTGCATTGTATAGTGTACTTGACACCTGGCAGATACCACCGCCCATACTCTGTACTACTTCTCCGTTCAGATAAGACCCTGCTTCCGCATATCCATTTTCTTTTGTATATGGCTGCGTCGTCTTTCCTACAGAAAGTTCCTCACCCGGCATCAGTACCGTTCCACTTACCTTCGATGCTCCGGTGGCCACATTCATCACTCGGTCACTCGTTCCACTGACATTGGTCGTAAACTTGCCCAGTGTATCCTGAATCGTCTCTAAATCTGCCCTCGTAACCTTCGGTTCATCAACAACTGTTTCCAATACCAAAGTTGCCTCTTTATTTTCCCAATCTCCTGTGAAATATGTGGTGAGAGCTGACTGCGCCTTTTTCATATCGACTGTCATTCCCCGCACCTCATCAGTAATCACGAAACGTCCGTTTTCGCGCTTAATGGTAGCATCCTTGGTGCCGGTCTCCACGCCCCGCATCTTCTTTTCTAAGGTTTTTTCTGTCTGCTCGGCATCAATACCATAAGTAGCTTTAAGCTCTATTTTTTCTTTTCCTAACTTTTTAATCTTAGAATATCTTTCAAACACACCGCCGGACTTTCCATAAGCCATAGCCTCTTTTACCAGCGCTTCCATGTTTGTCATCGCAAGTCCTAATTCAGAAGCCTTCACTTTCACAGTCTCGTCTTCTAACTTAAGAGTAAGTTCCTTCGCCTCTTTTTCCCCGAGATGCGCTTTCAAAATCTCCAATGCTTCAGCTTCTTTCTTTCCGGACATATCCGTGCCATCCACATAGATATTGGAATAAATCGCATCCGCCGCCTGCTTATTTACATATCCTTTTACATAAAAATAACTGCCCGCAAAAATAATCAGTCCTACACTGAGTATTATGCCGCCAATCAACAAACGTCTTCTCATAATCGCCCTTCTGCGATTTCTGCTACGATAGCCCCTTATGCTTCTGTTTCTCCTTCTTCCTGCCATTTAATACCCTCCTTAAAACAGATATGGTATCACAGATGTACCTACCATGGCAACAATGATAACCATAATTACAACTGCCACTATTTTCCTTACTCTTTTATCATAAAAATTCATATTTTCACCTCTGCGTATACTCCATTTCATTTTAAACTTTTTAGCTTATTTTTGCAAGCATTATAGTCGAAATACTGTCGCCTCTTTTGTCAATGGATTTCTGTTTTTATAGTCAAACAATATCCGCACTTTTCCGGCGGATAAATCACCTGCAACATCCACAGAAAATTCTTCCACGTGGGTCATCCTGCGCAGTTGCCTCTTGTCATAATTTTCATAGCCAACTAAGAACTTTGGACACTCACTTTCTTGTTCATAGATGCAATTCAACTCGTCCTTAGACACTCTATATTCGCCCACGAAAGAAGGTCTGCTTTTTGCATTTTCGCGCAGATAAAAATCAAACGTCAAAAGCTCCCTAAGAACAGGCATTTCCTGCTCGTGAAATTCACGAATAAACTCCAATAGAATCTCATACCTTGTCACCCTCGAATGACTCATCATATGGAGGCTGTGTGTTTCATAATAGGTTGCCAAACTTTGGTATAACTTATACGCAGAAGCATAGGCTTTTTCCAGTCTTTTGAGCGTATGGGAAAATTGTCCGCTGTTGTAATACACTTCCACCATTTCTTCCACTGCTTTTAATTCCATGATATCTTCAAACGAAAGCCATTTTGTTGCCCGCACCTCATATGGTGGTTTTGTTTTGTAAACAAGTCCATAGGCCTCTTTTTGTTCTTCCATATAAGAGCCCTTAAGAACCTTCAAGAACCCCAACTGCAATTGTTCAGGATGCAATGCATACACCTCATCAAAAGACTGTTTAAAACGGTCCAAATCTTCATATGGAAGACCCGCTATCAAATCCAAATGCTGATGGATATTCCCCTTGGATTGTACTGCTTTTACTACTTCTTCCACTTTTTCGAATTTCATACTTCTTCGAATTTCCCGTATGGTTTCCTCACAGGTAGATTGTACGCCAACTTCCAACTGAATGAGTCCTGGTCGCATCTCACCGATAAGACGAATCTCTTCTTCACTCAACAAGTCCGCTGCCACTTCAAAATGGAAGTTGGTAATCCCTTTATCGTGCTCTTTCAGATAGCTCCAGATTGCCATAGAATGCTCGTGTTTGCAGTTAAATGTACGGTCCACAAATTTTACCTGTGGCACCTTATGGTCTATAAAGAATTGTAGCTCTTTTTTCACCAGTTCCAAATCTCTAAAACGCAGACTCTTGTCCACGGAAGACAGACAATAACTGCAAGAAAATGGACACCCTCTGCTGCTCTCATAATAGATGATCTTGTTGCGGAATGTTTCCATGTCATCGTAAACAAAAGGGATGCTGCTCAAGTCCAAAACCTTTCGCCACGGATTTTGTACGATACGGTCTCCGTCTCGATATGCAATGCCCGAAATATCACAAAGGCTTATCTCCTCGCCGTGATAATGACGAAGCACCTCTAAAAACGTGGCTTCTCCTTCTCCACACATAACACCTGTCACCTGCGGGAGTCTTGCAAGCACAGACTTTGCATCGTAAGACACCTCCGGTCCACCAACCCAGATTGGGACATCCGGACAAATCTTATGAAATTCCGCGACCAATTCTTCCACATATGTAAGATTCCAGATATAGCACGACAAGCACAAAACATCTGGTTTTTTCTTATACAAATCCATTAAAATCTCATCCAATTGTTGGTTAATGGTATACTCTGCAATCGTAACTTCCTCTCGATATTCCTTTGCATATGCGCGTAGACTGTACACCGCAAGATTGGAATGAATATATTTTGTATTGATAGCCGTTAGAATAATGTTCATAATATCCCTCTTTTATCCATGATTTTCCGTTTCTCTTATTCTTTTAAAAATCTCAAATTGCCGTTTCAGCTCTGTCTCTTCATCCACCCACAATCCCTTCGCCTCTAAAATACGTTCTATTGCTTGCGAAGGATCCATTGTATGGTATGCAAGAAATAATCCGCGCAACTCACTAGGTTTAACAATCTTATACACCTGCACAGATGATATCTCATATGTGTAACAAAAATATCTATATAAATAACCTATCCAAAACATTTCATTACGAGTATATTTTACGGATCCATATTCCGATTGACCATACTGTTCTTCTACCATATCCAATATGTCTTTCTCATGAATATTTGTTTGCAGAACTGACTCATTGTCCATAACTTTAGCTATTTTACTATTCATAAATCTTCTTATAAATATTTCAGAACTCACCGCCACAAAATCAACAGCTCTTTCAAATGTTTTGGCCTGCAAATCACACAATATCAAACCATCTTTATTTATTTTCCTCATAGTTTATCACACCCTTGCTAATTTAATATCTCGTCAATATATTTCCCTTTTCCCCTATATTTTACTTTTGCTAATTTCACCTTATCATCTCCTAATTTTGCATCTTTTGTTCTAACATTTTTATAATATTCCCTTTCATTAGCTGAAATATAGCATCTCTCTATTAACTTCACTTGTTCTATTGCCCTATCACTAATAAAAATATACTGTGACCCTAAATACGTAGCTGATAAACAATGCTTACATTGTTCATCTGTAATTTCCCCATCAATAAACATATTAATAATCTGAAACATTCGATTATCAGCAATAGGTGCAATTATATAATCACAATTTCTTGAGTCTTGGATTATCTTTTGTACAATAGGATGTGATTCATATGGTTCCAACACACCTCGATAATATGCTATTGTCATCATCCAATCCTGAGCCACTTCATATTTCTTACATTTCAAATTTTCAGGAGTAAAATCCAAAAAATAAACGGATGATTTTTCAAATCCTGATATAAAAGAAATTGCCTGTTCATAATTTTCGCCAGCATAAAATCCCTGACCAAAATCATTATTTATTCTTCCTCTACTTACACTTAATTCTCCCTCAATACTGCTCTTTGAACCATGAAATAGTAATTTATGCCCGCTTGTCAAATTATCAAGCCATAACATCTCTTTTAACTTATTTAATCTTATATTTCGCTCAAATGCATATGCATATACTTGTTCCAACAATTTTAACGTAGGAACATTTTTACCTGCTTCATTTCTAGATATTGTTTTTTGTTCAACTCCCAATTGCTCTGCCAGTTCCATTTGCGTTAATTCTAAAATTTCACGTATTGCCTTTAAATCTTCTTTAAAACTGTAATCCATACTTTTCACCTCAACTTATATATACCACATGACCTAAACAAGTTCAAGAAAAACTTGCATATACCACATGACCTAAACAAGTTTTCGCTAAATATAAAAGGTATTTTACCGCAAAAAAGATTGCGTGCGGCGCAATCTTCGCGCGCGAGCGGTGTTGCAACGCAACTAACTCCTTTTCCGCGAGCTGCGCATCCTCGCGGAGCTTTTTTGCTTTATGGGAAACGAAGTTTCCCATAAAGCAAAAAAGCTCTGCTTTCAGGTATCATGTCCTGAAAGACAGAGCTTATCATTTCTGCATTTTTTCTTCGTGCGTTACACTTCGAACTTTCCTCATAAGCGTTACATTCGTAGCCAACTCAGACCAGGCACCCTTACGGCACCCGGAAGGTTCTGCTTAGTGCTGCTTCGTTCCCGACCTGACACGGTTCACAGATTTCCGTCGCGTAAGACCCAGACTTCTACGTCGCTTGCGAAGGGCAGCCTTACAAGAAAAAGCCCTCCGTGTAACATCACCCCTACTATAGCGGATTGTAGGTACAAGGTACCGCTACCACCCCGGCTGCACGAGAGTTAATTATACTATCATACACCTTGAACTGTCAATGTGTTTCCTTCTTTTTCTCTCGAAGTTCTTTAAAAAACTGTTTCATCATCTCACTGCATTCCTTTTCAAGTACACCTACTTCAATCTCCACTTGATGATTAAATTCCTCCATTTGAAGAAGATTTAAGATAGAACCTGCACACCCTGCTTTTGGATTCATGCATCCGATTACCACTTTCTTCATACGTGACTGCACGATGGCTCCGGAACACATCTGGCAAGGTTCCAGCGTCACATACATAGTACAATCCTCTAAACGCCAATCGTCCATCTTTTTACTTGCTCTTTTAATCGCTATGGTCTCTGCATGCGCAATCGTATTTTTATCAATAGTTCTGCGATTATACCCTCTTCCTATAATCTGATCTTCATATACAATCACACAACCTATCGGAACTTCCCCAAGGGCATACGCCTTTTTGGCCTGTTTGATTGCCTCTTTCATATATCTTTCGTCTTGTGTCATATCTTAGACTCCTTTACACCAATCGGCACCAATACCCAAAATCTTCATAAGTATTGGTCTCTTCTTCCGCCAACTCTATGCTTTCATCTTCTGGGCGATGAAACTGCGGAAATCCAAATGCTTTGGCTGCGGCGGCTTCCTTTTCATGATAAATTCCCGGAACGCCAAGCCAACAGTTTTCGTCCTCCTTAATATACAACAAATGATGATAATTGTAAAACCCGTGAAGCAAAAAACTATTATTTGCCAAACGCCACTCCCGCCTTGGAAGTCTGGAGATATCCTTTCTGCTTATCTTTTCATATGTACGCTTCGGTGGCTGAAAAAGATACTCTTCCTCCGGTTCTTCTTCCCGCACTTCTTCCGCGCACACCTCACTTTCCGTCTCACGCGGCTTCTCTTTCTTACGCTCTTTCCACTGCTTTAACGTCGGCATATCGCCTACCTGTATTCCTTCTTCGCTCCAGAGTGCTACATATATTTTCCCATTTTCGTTTTTAAGTACCACTCCCAACATATTTTCAAGTGCTTCTCTGCCTCCCACATCTTCGGCTTCAAAGCGTAGCACAAAGTGCACCAATGTACTATCATTTCGGATACTTCCCTGCTCTGCCAAAAGCTTCTCTCCATCCAGAGAAACAATGACAAACACCTCCACATCTCCAGTCTCAATTCCTTTTCCGTGGATATGCATCGTACTCTTTTCATCCTGCAGTTCCACCTTCACAAACCCTATGTTGCGCACCCTCTCGTCCTTCTCATACTCGTACAAATATCGAATAAACTGCTGCATATGCCAATCCCTCTCCATTTCTTAGCTTACATCACACTCTATTCCGCCGAGGGCAAAAAAAGAACTGCCACTTGCGTGACAGTTCCCTCTATTTTGTATACTTTGCATATAGTCCGTCAATTCGTTTTTCTACTTCGTCAATCTGTTTTCTAATCTCCGCCTTTTTCTCCTCAATTGTCATATTGACACCACTTTGTTTTTCCTTCATATCTATATGATACTGTCTGGCTTCTTCAAACGTCTTATTAAGAATCTCGCCGTCTTCTTCATGTTTTTGGAATTCCTGGAGCATACGCTCGAAGGTCGCCTTTTCATACATCTCGTCTTTGTGGGAAAAACCTACGGTATACACAATATTTGTCCCGTTAGCAGCCACATCACGAAGCTTTGTCTTTGGTCCTTCTCCCGACATACCGCACGCACCCGGACGCCACATCTCTTCTTTCTTTGTTGTCTTTGGATAAATAGAAAGATTACGCTCCCCGTGGTGAACTGCTATGTCATAACCATATTCTTGCAATGATTCATCATACGCTTTCCTATAGGTGCTTTCAGGAAAATACATAACAGAGTTTTTTTCAATACCAATACTCTGTAGTTTTCGCTCCATAAAGATGCTCCATACGTCGATGCTACGACTTTTGTCCCACGTCATACAATAAGTCCATCCATCTTTTAACAATTGCTTAAATTGTTTTTCGCTGATACACCCTTTTTCACCCGGAAATTCCTCTGACGACAATGCCAACACACCCTTATATCCATGTTCTTTCATAATTGGATAGATTTCCTCGTATACCTTCTTTTCCAATTCTGTAAACAAAATAGTAACTGTGCCTCTTTCCCGCTTATCTTCTTTATCTTCGCGCTCAAGGGCAGATAATTCTTGTTCTAATTTTCGTTTTTCCACATTTAAGGGGATTAGTTCCTTTTCTAATCGCGAATATTCTCTTGCAACTTCATCCTCTTGCTTTTCATCATTCCACAGAAAAACACTAAGCACCGCAATCCCTATTATCGCCAACGCAACTGTCAGTTTCCTCATAATATATGCACTCCAATGTTCAAACTAACAGAGGACACTGTCAGCACGATTTATGCCGGCAGATGCCCTCTGCATTTTGTCTTTTAATCTGCATTCTAGTAGAATCTTCCCCATCCCGGTGTGTCTTCTTCCAAGTTTTCCGGCAACTTTGGTATCACTACATCTTGTTTACCCTTAATAATTAACTGGGTACATGCTGCATCTTTATAGTATTTATCACAATCTTTACAATACCAGTATTCGATATTTCCTTCTTCTTCTTTTGTGGCCTTCTTTTCTTCCACATGCTTTACATCATGCTCTTTAGATACACAATCTGTTTTTTCCTCAATTACAGGAATTGCAGGAATAATGGTCGCCTCTTTGCCACCCACAATAACTTCCGTGCACTTTTCATCTGCATAATATGTATCACATTCTCTACAATACCAATATTCAATGTTTCCGTCTTTTGTTTCCGTAGCTGCAACATATCTCACATGACTTACATTGTGTTTCTTGGATACGCAGTCTGTCTCTTCCTTATCTACTTTGATATTCACATCTTCGTCATCTTCATCGGATAACACAGGAATTACCACTGCCTTTTTCCCATTTTTAATAACACGGGTGCAGTCCTTATCTGCATAATATTCTTTACATTTTTTACAGTACCAATATTCAATGTTTCCTGTCTTATCTAAAGTTGCAGGCGTTGCTTTCACATGCTGTATAGAATGTTTTTCTTTTACACATACAGTCTCTTTGTCTTCAATCTCAATCTCTTCTTTTTTTACTTTATCATCCTCTTTTTTCTTATCATCTGAGGAATCATCTTCATCAAAAAATTCTGAGATGTCAATGCTGTTATCGTCAATTGCCTGTTCATCTTCCGGATCTACTACCTGAAGTCCCATTTCTTCATCGTATTCCTCTTCCTTATCATCTGTCACTGCATCATCATCTTTATTATCTTTTCCTGACTGTTCTGTATTCACATTATTCTTGGAATCTTCACCGCCGGTCTTGTCAGTGCATGAATTCAATCCAAGGATAATCGCAATTATAATAACAACAAGTGCCACTGCCACTGCAATAATTTTATTCTTATTCTTTCCCCAATTCATATTCGAATAGCCTCCTTATATGTATTCATCCTCTTCATTCTAACACATCTTATTGCAACTTGCACGCTTTATTTTCAAGAACTCGTACGCCTTCCTGCTGAAACTCCACAATTTTATCACAAATTCCCAAAACTGCCGGTCTGTGTGTCACCAGGAGTACCGTTTTATTTGTCATATCTCGCAAATTGGACAACAATTTCCTTTCCGTCTTTTCATCTAACGCGCTCGTCGATTCATCTAACATAAGAATTGGATGTCCGGAGAAGATCGCCCTGGCGATGGCAATTCTCTGCAATTGACCTTCTGATAACCCAGCTCCTCTCTCCCCGAGCTTTGTATCAACACCCTCTTTTAGCTCGTCTACAAATTCTTTCGCACATGCAATTTGAAGAGCTCGGTTCATTCTCTCGTCATCTTGCATATGTTCTTTATCTGCAAATGCCACTACTTCCCGGATCGTTCCACTCATCAAATGATTGCCTTGTGGCACATAGGCAAATAATTTTTGCCATCTCGAATCCAATGTCTCTTTCCCATCTTTGAACTGAATATAGCGTTCTCCTTCATCAATCGGATACAACCCTAAAAACAGCTTAAACGCCGTACTCTTTCCACATCCTGACGGGCCAGTAAAAGCGATATAGTTCCCTTTTTCAATATGCAAATCAATATCCTTTAGAACCACCGTCTTTTGTCCCTTATATTCCAACTCGCCTGCCACTTTTCCAGCTAAAGATTGATATGTAAACCCGACTCCTCTCAGCCCTATTGCCTGTAATTCTTCCTCATATCTTCGGTAAACATCCTGTGCTTCCAACACATGTTGCACTTCTTTATCAGGCAACTTCTCCACTTCCATCAAGCGTTCTGCGCTGGCCGTCATAGCATAATATCTTGGCAAAAATCCAGTGATATTGGCAAATGGGGATTGAATTTGACCAATCAATTGCAATACCGCCGTCATCGTCCCGTAACTTATGGTATGCATCAAAATCCCATATCCACAATAGATAGCCGCAATTACATAGGCACCATGCATAACTGTACCAAATCCCATATTGCTGATATTAGAAAAATGGCTTCTTTTAAGAACTTTCTTTTTGTGTTCCTGCATCTTCGTGACAGTCTCTTCGTTTGCCATATCTTCCTGGCCATAAGCTCGTACCACAAGCATGCTTTCTAAATATTCCTGAAACAAAATGCGTACTTTCCCGTCTGCCTCCTGTATACTCTTATGCATTTTCTTAAGCACTTTTCGAAAAGCGTAACTAAATAATAAAAGAATAAGACCACCCGGTAAAACCACATAAACAAACTTCGGTTCTATTACAAGTAGCACAGCAAGTGCTGCTGCAAGTTTTACGATCATACCTGATAATCCCGGCAAAATCTGAACCAAACCGTCAGCCACTACCATAGTGTCCGAAGTCAGTCGATTCAGCCATTCCCCCGAATGAACTCCATTTACAGACTCATAATTTTTCACCAACAATGCAGAGAAGGCTCTCTCCTTAAATTGATTTTGCAAACTCACTTTCGTATACTCCACAAAAAAACGATTGCAGGCACGCAACAAAATCTGTAGAACCACCAGACCGCCAAACAACACGGCCGCTTTAACAAACAACGCCTGTTCTCCTGCCACTGCACCGTCCACGAGTCTACGCAAAAACAAGGCATAAGCAACACCACTTATGCCAAGTAACATTTGAAGAAATACCAGGAATCCAATATATACTTTTTTCTTTCCTGCTACGCAACTAATCCAGCGAAGCGTACCCTCTTTTCTTTCTGGTTTCATATAAGTTTCCTCTTTATTTTAGATAGCACAATCCTCAACCTGCGCATCTGTCGTCTAATGGGATACGTTAGGAGCCACCCCTTTACATAAAAACGATATGCCCGGTCGGTAACTTTAATAGTCTTACCCTTACGATAAATTTCCGTAACAACACCAAACGCAGCTTCTTTCTTATTAATCTCTTCTGTAATACAATTGTCCCCTCGCGTTCGATAATAGATGGCACCGTCTTTGTTTATCACATCAACAACCCGATGAATCATATACCTTCCATCCGGCAATTCAACAATCGGCATATCCCCTTTTACCAATTCTCTTTTCAGCGGTTCTATCAACACATGCGTGGCATGTTTTCTCCCTTTATCATAAAGCAGTGGCTGCATACTGGTACCTACCGTAAATGTGATGACAGGCCTTCCTTCTCGCAGCTCTTTTTGTATATTCGAAGTTTCGTTATTCATATAACAAACCTGCTTCTTTTATTTTTGCAATAATCTCCGCCACATCTGCAGCTATTACTTCTTGGTCTGCATCATATCTTTCACACATGGCAGACACAATCTCTTCCTGTGAAATATCATTTTGAAGTAATTCGAAAATATAAGCCGCACTGTCATTGTTACGAATGATTCCATTAAAGCTTTTTGCAGCTTCTCCGGTAGCAACCGCCATATGCTCCTCTCCTACTTGATGAAAAATCAATCCTTCTTTTAATCTCATCTTCTCTTCCTCCCGTTACTTTTCTTGCGACATGGCAAAGTATGCCAACTCGACTGCCTCCTTAGATATGGTGCAACCCATATGCCAGATGCCACGTTCCATCACTGCATCCAAAAGTTCCAATGTCTTCACCATCATCCCCGGATCATCCACCTTTCGATACGCCTGTGAATATATGGTCTGAAAGGCTTCTTCCTTCCTTATCTTTCTTATCTCATTTTTCGGCGCCTGGGCAAGAATACATATTCCTTTTACCTGCACCCCTATATTCGTATCCAGTTTGTGTTTTCCATTCCACGGTGTGCCATATGCAATCACCTTACCATCTTCACAAACACGAAGGAGGGGCTTGTCATCATTTACCATAAATGCCCTATCCCCAAAATATCTTCTCCACAATCGTGTATGAGTAGACTTCCCGGTGCCGCTTGGTGCCGTAAATAAATACGCCTCATTGTCCACCGCAACCACGGAACCATGAAACAATATGGTATCAAAGTTCGGCATCTGAGTCGCTATCTGCCTATAAACCGCCAAAGTCTCTAAATAAGCATTGGAAAATGCCTCTGCCCGATTCCCATACTCTTTTTCCGTTTGTTTTCTCTCATAAGCAAGTTGTTGCAGACTAACACACACTTCAATGTCTGATGGCTGCTCTTGTACCAAATACTTTTCGCAATAATCCCTGGTCTGCTTATAATTACAACATATATGAATGATTCTCTCTGCAAGTTTTATGTAAAAATGTTCCATTTTTCTTACTTTCTGTCCATAGACAATTTTTCTTTTCAGTATAACACAGTAATTATAAGCAAATCAATCTTTTTGCAATGATTTTGCCCCGCCACCACAGCCACAACGCAAAGAACCACCGTGCCACAAACACGATGGTTCCATCATTTGTATTCCTATTTTTTTGTTGTTGCATATTTTTTTGAACTCCAAGCAGAGGTATATGTCTTTCCACTCTTCTTGTAATATGTACGAATACGTACATAATATTTTTTCTTTGCTTTTAACTTGCTAATAGTTTTAGAAGTTGTCTTATTCTTTGAGATTTTCACTGTCTTTGGACTCTTGAATGAGCTAGATGTTGAATATTGGATCTCATATCCCGTTACATAGGTACTTTTCTTTGTCCATTTTACAGTTACCTTTTTTGAACCAGCTTTTACAGACTTCACAGATGTAGTACTTGGTGTATAAGTATATTTTGCACTACTCCATGCAGACACTAACGAACCCGAATATGTACGGATACGTACATAATATTTCTTTCCGGCTGACATGGATATAGCTTTTGATGTCGTAGTATCCTTTGTGATTTTCACTTTCTTTGCGCTCTTAAAAGAACTGTTCGTCGCATATTCCAACTCGTATCCCGTCACACCTGCCGTCTTCTTTGACCACTTCACAACCGGTTTGCTGGTTCCTGTGGAAATAGAGGTAATCCCCGTTGTCGGTGGGTTTACTACATAAGTCTTGGTCATGGTTCCGGTATACTTTTTTGATGTACTATTGAAAGTTACTTTTGCAGTATATGTACCTACATTCTTCACACTATTTCCTGACACCGTGTATTCTGTAGAAGGAATGGTTGCTCCCTTACTATCTTTTACTACCACTGTTGTCTTTTGTGTTTTTCCTGTATATTTTAAGGAGGTTGCTGTCATAGTAGTAGGCGCTGCAACAGTTGTAGGCGTAGAGAAAACTTCTGAACAATCCACACATCGACTTCCGCCTATCTTCCCTTCTTTTCCATAAGAAGCCTTTTCAGCAAACGGCGCCTTTGTATGTCCGACTTCCTTCACTGTGTATTCCTGCGGAACTTCCGCCACACCAAGTGCATCCTTATAATATTTCCCGCAAGGTTCTCCATTTATAGTTCCCGTGCACTTCCAGTGTTCTCTAATACCTGTTCCAAGACAATCTGCTCCATGATGCTCCAATTCGCAACCCATAATACGGATATACTGTCCTTCTTTAGATTTGATTTGAATAGTATTCCCCACAGTATAAGCCAATCCACTTTTTACCTTGGTATCTCCTATGAAAATGTCCATTTCTCCACACATACTATCTGGTTGCCCATTAAAGACAAATGCCATACGAAGTGGAGTATCTCCCAATTTTGTACCCGCATCCTGTGGCGTAATTCTACCTATAATTCTACTCGCATGACCCATATATTGACGATAGTTAAGGATTACAATATCACCTTCCTCATAAGCAATACCTATGCTCTCCATTTGACTATTCCCTGCAATACAAAGAACCGTTTCTTGCGCATTACTTGACGAAAACGTAATAATGCCTTCTAGTCTCACCCCACTTTGGAAAGAAAACCCTTCTGGGTTTATTGCAATGTTATTAATTTCATTTTCATACTTCTTGCTTTCAATACCCAAGTCATGAAAAGAATATGTTGTATAATCACTAGCCTTACTTTCAAATGTAATTCCGCTAAAACAACTTACAACCAATACAAGCGCACTCCCCATCGCTATCAGCGGCTTAAAAAATCTGTTGTTCATTGACAACAACCTCCTTATTAATCGAAAACTTCGTACCTTTTTCATTTTAACATATATCTCTTTGTTTGCCAACAAATTTTTATGCCCCTTATCCCCCCTTACTTCTCAAAAAAAGAAAGAGTGCCTTCGCACTCTTTCTTGCCATATGTTTAAAATCCTTCTCCCACAGTTCTTGTGATTGGATCTGCATACACCTTCGTTCCATCCCAAGTAATCCAGAATGGTCTCGCTGTAACTGGTGTATCAAACATGCTCTCTGTGAAACCGGTAATATGTACTGCTTTAAACCAATTAGACATTTGGCACCACTCTCTTGGTGAGCAAGCGCTTCCTTCTGCCATTAGCTCAGAATACACATAACGAGACTTGTTCGTAATCGGAGCTCTTTCTCCAATAATTACTTCATATCCCATTTGGTCATATTCTAAGTTATCTACCGTAGTTACAAAACGCAAATCTCTCTTATTTGCATTTGTTGCATTTACTCTAGCCTGTGCCTTTACTGTCAACGTTTCATCTGGCACAAACTTAGCAATTGCAACACCGCTCTTTACCTGATTTGCAAGACGTGTATTTCTATCCATCTCGTCTGTCTTTGTGCCTTCTACATACCAACCCGCAAAAATGTATCCCGGCTCTGCATCTGGAGCTGCATAGGTGTAAACTTCATTCTCTTTATCAGCCGAGCGTTCACATGATACCGTTTGACCATTTGCATTTTCATAGCTCACTGTTCCACGATATTCTTGTACCTCATCATAGATTACTGTTCTATCTTCCAGTACGAGTAATACACCTTGACCTGCCGGAATCGTCATCGTAATTGTCTGACTCGTTCCGTATGTTTCTTTTGCTTCCGCAATTATACGATAATCGCACTCTTCTAGTAATTCCAAAGTCACTGTCTGCTCATCTGATATATCATTATTTACTACATAGTATGCTTCTGTATCTCGATAATTGAAGCAGCCTATTGTTGCATCTGTCGCTTCGTATGATGCAAGTTTGCCCCATGTTGCATCGTTATTTTCTTTTGTATTAATAACCTTTTCACTCTTTGCACGAAGTAACACTTCATCTACTGCAACAATGTGCTCATTCATTGCTTTTACAGTCGTAGCATTGTCTGCCACTTTACCCCATTCAATACCTTTTGCTCCAAGTGCAAGTGCAACGTTTGCATTCCAGTATGTCTTTGCATCTGTTTCTTCCACTTTTACATTTGCCCAGAATGGAAGTTTGTTTTTCGCTGCTGCCGTACGAATTGCCTGTAAGGTTGTAAGGTATGTTTCGGCAACAGTTGTTCCTTCTGCTGTAAGGACTGTTGGATTGGTCTCTTGTACAAACGCATCTGCATGTTCTGCATCCGTGCGAAGAATACCTTGTGTATTTGTGTATGAATTCAACACATATGATGTGTCCTTAGCCAAAGTTCCACTTGTCATATAGTTTCCAACATATGATGGGTGTGAACTATATTCGCTCATTATCTGTGCCACTTCCGTAGCAGAGTATAAGTTTGTCTCAGCATTTACAAAATAGTCATTATAAGTACTGCTTGTCGCAACTAGTTCTTTTCCATCCACAAGAACACCGATACCATCGGTATCGCATTCTCCCAAAATATCTTGAATGTCTGTAGTTCCTTGGGCGTTAACCATGTTGACACCTGTTTCTTTGAGCATACTATAAGTATCTGCTGTCGTTCCGATAATCGGCATGACTTCTTCGCCACCAATGTGGTCATATGTCTGAACCGGCACATCGTACTGTTCTTTTACTTCTTGTAGTGTCGCTTTTCCGTCAACGATATCTTGCGCTAAATGTACATCCGCAAAACCTACTTTTCCATCGTTATCAAGGTCTGCTGCATACTGTGCTGCAGTTGTCGCCTTCGTAGAATCTGTTTTTGTAACATCGTATACCATTTCTTTTAATGTTGCCCAGTCTTTGGCTGTTCCAGCTACTCCATCCAAGTCAACATCACCTGTTAAGAATAAGTGTATTGTCTTTTTATATTCCACCCCGTCTTCGACAGCAGACACTTCATATACGCCTGGTTGATTTAATTCCCAACCTGTATATTGTCTCACTCCGTCTACTGTAAGATTTTCACCTTGAAGAATATATGCTCCATTAGAAAGATCATAGTGTACGTCTTCCTGTGTCACCGTCTTTTCTGCTTTTGCAGATGTTGGTTCTACTGGCACATGTGTTACCGTAAAGTCTTTGCTATTATTCTTTAATTGAATAACCGTTCCGCCTACAGCTTCTCCCATATCCTCTTTCGGATCCTCATCATAAGTTCCAGTCTTTAACCCGAAGGTCCAACGAATACCTGCGTAATCAATACTTGCATTACATACATGTTCATGCCCAAAGAATGCGCCGTCTCCGCCAGTGGCATTCATATATTGTATCAATCGTTTGCTCACAACTTTTTGTTCGTCGTTCTGTTCTCCCCAACCACCTGTATAGATGTTGTCAGCTCCGTTTTTATTCTCACTTCCCATGTCGCCTTCTTGGGTTTCTTCGAATCTACCTATTTCATGTCTGATTTTATTATCAAAGGTTTCATCGTACCAATATCCAAAGGATGTTGATCCTTCCACAATCGCTGTTGTTTGAATATGGAAACCAAGGATGTGTGGTATGGTTTTCCCCGCAATCGAATTGGTGCGAAGCGCCATATCGTAATACCACTCAGTCTGCTCTGGTGTGAATCCTTGAGATGTTTTTACATCTCCTTCCGCTTCCTTATTTTTAGTATTCGTCAATTCTACCCATTGCATTGTAGACCAATTCATATAACGATAAGCATCACCACAACCATTGGAATCCATCATGTATACCGCTCTCTCGATTTCTCCATGTCGTGAAAGTCCAATGCTGTAATTGCCATTTCCACCAAGATTGTGACGTGCTTTAAACAAGCAATATACTGCATTTTCGTATTGTGCGTTTTGCCACTCTACACCTTGTATACTTTCGTTGTCATGGTTTCCGTATACCGGCGCCCATGGAATTTTTAATGTTTCCATGAAAGCTACAAATGCTTCCGTAACAGCTCCACTATCATCGAATTCACCATAAACATTATCGCCAGTCATGATAATTAAATCCGGATTCGTTTTCTTTACAAGTTCACGGATATAACTGAAAGCCAAGTCTTCTATATTTTCCGGCGCATATTTTGTAATTTCACCTTGACTAAGTCTTTTCTCATATCTTCGCTGTGAACTATCGATAATCTGTGTATCTGTTATCTGAAGAATCTTGAATTCTCTATCGCTGTCGAAATCAAGCACATAATCATAACCATAGTCATCAAGGGCTTCCGTATCTGGTTGGTAACCATTTTTATAATCTGATACTCCAATAACAGTTGTGCCATGTTCAGAAGTTGTTACTGAAGTAATCTGTCTTCCGGAACCAGTTGGTCCTTCCGGCACTGGTGTTGTATCTTTGCGCGTTGACGCTGTGAGTCTGACATAATATCTAACAGAGGTAACACCTATTGGACAAATAAATCCATACAACCCTTCCTCATAAACTGCACCATTTAGAGAGATAGCCGCATAATTTTCAGGTACATCGTCTAAATTTTTCCCATCATCAACTAACTTCTTATATGTAGTATTTTCTGTTTTTACTATATGTGTCTGGTCTGTGATGTCGTAAACGATAGCATTAGTTTCATGTTTGACAGTAACCATTGTTGTCAAATCTCCAGCAGGATTATTATACCAAGTATCGCTAGCTGTCCAAATCGCAATTGCTGTTGACAATGTGATTACTGAATTGTCCGCACGGAAATCACCATATACAATCACGATATCACCTTGTTTCACTTCTTTCGAGAAAGCAATGTGATATCTTTGAGCACTATCCCATACCAGTTGAGCATCTTGATCTTTTACACCATTAATGAAGATACCCTCATTTGGTTTATCAACAGCACTGAAGATCCCTTCAATTGCAGTCGTGTCTGTAATAAGCACTGGCGCTGAAGTAGCACTACTGTTTTGGAAACGTACAGTGTGGTTTGCCACATTTGCAATAAATCCGCTTGCACTTACGCCATTTTTATTTACATAGAATTTGAAAGAAGATTCATGGTTCATAGTAACTGTATGTTCCATGTTCTTCAACTCTCCTGCCCAGAGAGTAACCTGAGAACCTCCTGTAGGGATGGCACTTGCTGGAATGATGAATTCGAATTCTCCTCGATTAGTCATCTTCATCCATGGTGCTATCGTGTTTTGTGTTGCTTCTATCTTTGCTGTCAAGCCATTATAATAAGCTTTTTCTTGTTGTCCAACAATAACTTTGCTAGGATTTAAAACAACTTTTACGCTGCCACCTTCTAATACTTCTGACAATTCTTCATTCAAAGCAAATGTAACTGGATTATTATCTTGCGTTTTCGCCTGAGTAGAAATACTTCCTTTTTCACTCGATGTATAAATACCCATAGACTCGCCGTATTGGTCGATATTTTCGAATTTCATCAAAGGAAGATCCTGGTCGTTTACTTTTACGCGAACCACAACATCAGCCAATCCGTTTGCTTTTTCAGCTCTCGCTGTATGAATTTTTAAATCAAAAAATCTATTAGCAACTATTCCATATGTTGCTGCATCGAATTTATATACTTGTGAACCATCTGTTTCAGAATCAAAAATCAACTGTCCATCGACAAGAGAAATTCCGATACCGCCCCAGCCATTTTCATGGTCTGCTGCCGGATTACCACAGATAGCTGCGCCTTGTCCAACTTCCGGAACCTGTGTATAAGTCTTTTGACCAACATATTTATTATTTACCCATACAGTTACTTTCACTGCACTACAAGTTGTACCTGAAAATTCACCCATTTCAAAGCCAAGCTTTAAGTTGAATTTTTCTTTAAAACTAACCAATCCCAATTCGCTAGCAGTAAATTGTAACCCGCTGAAGTGTCCTGCATCTACACCACCCGCTGCAAATACACAGAGTTTCTGGTTGTTGCCCCAAAGTTCGCTTTTAATCACCCCAACTATGATTCCATTCCAACCATCGGCGCTAGCAAAACGAAGGGAAGTCTTGTCATCTTCGCTTGTAAATGCTACATCTGTATCAATATATTTTCTATTCAAATCAAGATTGTTTCTTGAACGATAATGACTTGCTCCGCCATCATGGTCTGGTCCATATACTTTATCTTCATAGCCATAATCGCTCATCAAGACTCTTGTATATCCAAGTGATGCTGGTGTGATGTCTCCCTGAACATTCCCTTCTGTACTTGGAGTCCATATCTCCACACTTTCAGCAAAGTGATGGTCTGCAAGGTACAACAATTTGTCTCCTGCTGTATTATCTTTGCCATATCGAATGTTTAAATTCATATATTTCCCATCCAACATAGCAACTTCATCACTGTTTGCTTTATAATAAACACCATAAGAATGATCTTCATTGGTTAACTTATGTGTACCTTGTGTCCATATTTTGTCTGGCAACGACGCCCCTTTAGAAAAATCCATCTCTTCTTCAAAACAAAGGTCTGATGATGTAATGCGAGCATACTGAGAAAAAGGACTATAAGCAAAGATTCTATCACTAGCCTTTTCTATTCCTATACCTACATGATTTCCAACATCTCTTACGGATGTCATAGTCTTTTTGCCTTCATACGCATCATTCACCCAAAGATACATAGTAACTGTATCGCATGTGTTTGCTGCGTCAATAGTTCCGAGCACAATACCAAGCTTGATATTATAAACATTCTCTTCTTTACCAGCTTTTAAAGGGATTGTATATCCTTTATCTAATCCCCACGCATCACCAACACATAAATTATTTCCTACTCTAGCAATACGAATACCTGCCCAGCCATCCACAGATGCCAAGTTGATATTTGCTGATGCGTCTAAACTTCGAAATGCAACATCAAGATCAATATATTTCATGTTAAATGATGAAACTGTTGCACTTGTAAACTCATGATGAGCACCTCCAAGGGAATCCTGCGACTGCCCTCCGTTGCCCACACCGAAATCTGCCAAAGTCACTCTTTCAAACCCATAGTCTTCTGGCTTTACACCCGTCTGTGGTGTCAACAATCCAAGTACCTGATCACTGGTTTGAATACTCATTCCGTGTCCAGCACCTCTTACATTTTCAAATACTTTTTCTGCCTTAAATACATCATCACGCCACACACTCACTTTAACAGTTTTGCAATGTGCTGCATTGTCTTGATAATAAAATTCTCCCAGTTCAAATCCTATCTGGAAGTTAAAATATTCATCAAAACTAATTCCTCCCAAATCATCTTTACTCAACGCCAGAACATCGTCCGATTTCCATGCATTATATATCTGCAACACATCTCCGACTACTTTAATGCGGATTCCATTTTCAATTGTCGTACTCGCAAGCCCAAGGCTAAGATTCGATGCATTGGACGGAAACTTCAGCATCATGTCTACATATCTTTTATGTATACTGGTTTTTCCATCCTTATATTGAGATGTACTATATTCACCACTTGCATATCCGAAATCATTTGGTGTCACACGTACGTACCCTTCTTGCCATGGAGCTTTTCTTTCAGCAGCTTGCACCTGTACGTCAGAACCCATACCCCAGAATCCATTCACAATTAATGTAATTGCACAGAGAGTTGCTAGAATTTTTTTCCAATACGTTTTCACTTCTTTCATCTTAAAATCCCTCCTCTGTCGGTTCTTCTCCAAGCGGAATAACGTCACTGCCTTCACCATTATCTGTGCCTGTTCCGTCTGAAAGTGTAATAATATCTTGTGTTGTCCAGAAAAGGACTTCCATTTCTGGATGTTCATACTTGTTTTTCATTTTCAAACCTCCTACATTTATTTTTATTTTTATTCCAAAAACACAAAAGGGAATGCGAAAGAAACCCTAAAATCGTTTTTCTTTCGTACTCCCCCTATTTGCATTGCTGTTTTAAGATTAAAACTCGCCGTATTTACCCCAAATATAAATTGGCACTGCTGCCCATCCATGACACAAGCTACCTGCGTAATTAAAGTCATCTGCTCCCAGAGCCGTCTCCCAAAACGTATCTGTGTTGCTACGCAGCATCTTGCTCCACACTTTTTCAATGTGTTCATTAATATATTTGTGATTATCTCTCGATACTTTTAATAACCCCTCATAAGCAAAAATTGTCATGCTTAGTGTACACGGAATCAATGTCTCCCTTTTTATGACATCCGCCACACTCTCCTTCTTGTCTTCCGGAACTGCATCTACATAAAGCATCATTGCCTGTGTTAAGTCATGCTCTAAGTTTGCATCTTCCAGATGCGTTACATACCCACCAAGGTTCTCCCTCCAAAACGCTTTGTGAGTTGCTTCTTTTAATTCTTTTGATAATTTTTTATATGTATATTCTAACTCGTTTTCTCCTGTGATTTTTGCTATTTCTGCAAAGCAGTCAAATGCGTCTGCCACAAATGCATTTATCAAACAATCGTAACGAAGCTTATCCCAATTTTGTGCGCCGTCAAGTTGCGGTTGCCATTCGTAGAAGTTCCACTGTCCATCTATCTTCGGAACAAGTCCTCTTTCGTCAAGTTTGTCTCGGAACGTCTCAACGATTATTTTTGCCACCGGCAACATCTCTGTTGCAAACGCTTCATCTTTTGCATATTGAATATATTCCAATACTTCTCTCACATATGCACAACTGAATGACGGAATATTCACTGGTACTTTTCCCGGTGGACAAAGTTCTATGAACCCGTCTTCCCGAAGAGATTTTGCCATCATACGGAAGGTTGCTTTTGGTAATTCGTATTCCCCAAATGCGTAATAACCACAAAGCACCTGCACGCGGCTGTCCATACCATATTGAGATTGTTCTCTCCAAGGACAATCTTCATAATGCTCATGCATACAAAGTTCCAATGTCCTACGGCCCGTCTCCCATATCATCTTATGTAAGCCGTCTGTGACCGTCATCTCTTTGTATGTCACTGGATAATCCGTTGGTCTAATTCCCATATGGTTAACACGACCTGTCGGACTATATATCATCACTTGCAAATAACGAAGTCCCAATCTCTGGAATGGATAAAAGAAAGTGTTCTCTCCTTCTTTTGCCACATAACGCATAGTGAAATTACGCGACTCAATCGCACTTCTTACGCGCAAATCATCTAAATGTTCTCCAAAGGAAATCAAAACTTCTGTATCTTTCGGTAGATCCATGGAAAAATCCAAAAGTCCTGCAGTTTCTCCGCCCATATCAAAAAGGAAATACACCCCGTCTCCCTCTTGATTTTCTGGCATCTTCCATGCAAAATCAGTCGCCCATCTCTCTTTATCAATGGTTAACGTATCCCAATCACACGGGGCGAAGTATGCGTGTTGACATCTTCTCGCCTTGGAAGCTTCTTTATTCCATTCTTTAAACACCCCTTGAGCAGCTACTTTTCCATTTACAAGGGGTTTGATTACCAACTTCTTAATCGGGCGTTCTTTCATTTCCTGTGCTTTATCTACTAACACCGCTTGTTCCCACTCTGTAAATGTGCCATTTGCATCATAGTCAAATGTAAATGACAATTGAAATGTAATCATCTCCGCATTATTTGCAAAGTGCTTGTCTTCCCTCACTTTACACTTCGTATCACTGACACATATAACCTCTTTTCCCTGGCATACCGCAAAAATCACTCCCGGCACTTGTTTTCTTCGTGTAGAAAAATCTTCTCCCACAACATACTGTCTTACCAAAAGTTCATTCTTTCCTTCTATCAAAAACGGTGTGACATCAAGCGTATCATACACCTTCATATTTTCATAATCATCATATTGGCCACAGTCCACAAACTGGCCATTTATGTAAACTACATATTCTGAATAAGCACTGATATGTAGTGTCGTATCTTTTATATCATTTATGTCAAATTCTGTCTGATATTCAAAGTAGCAATCGATAACATCTCCCTCTACATTTGCAAATATCCATCTCGCCTGTCCTAGCCCTTGCATGCTTGTATCCTCCATCATTAAGGTGAACTTTCCCTATTCTTCTTATCATACCACAAATTTGATATTTTTTCATTTTCTTTTCTATAAAAAAATGTGTTTTTTTTTATTACATTTTTTATCAAATCTTCACACAATATATAGTAGATTCTCGTGTTTTCCTTTTTCTTTTACCTATATTTTATTTTAAAATAAAGTGTTTTTTCTTGTAATCATCATGGTTTTATGTGCTTTTTTGTATACATTCTGATTCAGCGCAATCAAGGGAGACGAAAAAATCGTCTCCCTTGATAACTTGTTATTATTCTTCCACCGGCGTTCCTGATACGTCTGGTGATTCATTAACTGTTCTTGTTACTGTTTCACCGTATACTTTTGTTCCATCAAAAGTAATCCAATATGACTTCGCTGTAATAGGAGTGTCCCATCCTTGCGGAGGAATGTTGGTTACCGAAACAGTTCTAAACCAATTAGACATTGCACACCATTCTGTAGGCTTTACAAGATCTCCAAGCTTCGCAAGCTCAGCGTATACCCACTTAGACTCATTCTTTTTCCAAACAAGATCACCATTAGCATTTGGTTTTGCAACATCAAATCCCATCTTTTCGTATTCCAGATTGTCTACACTAGTTACAAAACGCAAATCTTTGTTGCCTGCGGTTTTCACGCTGTCCCTAACCTGTGCTTTTATTGTCAATGTCTCATCCGGAACAAACTTAGCAACTGCTGTTTCACCTGTACCTTTGTAGAACGTAGTTCTATCCAACGTGTTGTTTTCGTTTACTTCATACCATCCCGCAAAGATATACCCCGGTGCTGCATCTGCTGCTGCGAAAGTATTAATCTCTCCATCCTCAGTCTTTGTTCGATTACGTGTGCATGTTACTGTGTTTCCTTCTGCATCCTGATATTCCACCGTACCACGATATTCAGCCAAGTTTCTATATTCCACTGATCTGTCTTCTAGTGCAATCAATACACCTTGACCAGCAGGGATAGTAAATGTGATAGTTTCGCTAGTTCCATAAGTTTCTTTTGCTTCTGCAATCATACGATAATCATGAGCGTTCGCCAAAGTCAATGTGACTTTTTGTTCCGCTTCTACATTATTATTTACTACATAGTATGCTTCTGTATCTCTATAGTCGAAGCATCCGATGGTTGCATTTTCTGCAGTATAAGATACCAATTTGCGCCCTTCAATAGTCGCTTCGTTCGCTGTATTGATAACTTCTGCACTCTTAGCGCGAAGTAATACTTCATCTACTGCTGCAATGTGTTCATTCATTGCTTTTACAGTCGTTGCTTTATTGGAAACGCTATCCCACTCAATACCTTTTGCTCCAAGTGCAAGTGCAATATTTGCATTCCAGTATGTCTTTGCATCTGCTCCTTCCACTTTTACATTTGCCCAGAATGGAAGTTTGTTGTCCACTGCTGCTGTACGAATTGCCTCTAATGTTGCAAGATGCGTTGCTGCAACTGTGGATCCTTCTGCAGTAAGTACTGTTGGGTTTGTTTCTTCTATAAACTGATTAGCATTTTCTGCATCAGTACGAAGAACTCCCTGTGTATTTGTATACGTGTTCAAGATATATGACGTATCTTCCACTAACTCTCCGCTAACCATATAGTTTCCTACATATGATGGGTGAGAGCTATATACACTCATTACTTGTGCTGCTTCTGTAGCCGAGAATAAGTTTTTAGCAGCATTTACAAAATAATCATTATATGTACTGCTTGTTGCTTCTAGTTCCTTATCGCTTACAAGAACACCAATACCATCCTTATCGCAATTTTCCAAAATTTCTTGCATTTCTTCTGGTTTAATTTCAGCATCGCCTTCTGTGTTAATCATATTGACACCTGTTCCCTTCAGAACAATGTAAGTATCAGCCGTTGTTCCGATAATTGGCATTACTTCTTCGCCACCAATATGGTCATATGTCTGAACAGGTATATCATACTGGTCTTTTACCGCTTGCAAAGTCGCTTCTTTATCAACGATATCTTGCGCTAAATGAACATCTGTAAATCCTACTTTTCCATCATTATCAAGGTCTGCTGCATATTGTGCCGCAGTTACTGCCTTGGTAGAATCTGTCTTTCCAGGATCGTATACCATTGCCTTCAAAGCTGTCCAGTCACCAGCTGTTCCAGCCTCTCCGTCTAGATTCACATCTCCTGTTAAGTATAGATGTACATTCTGCGTGTATTCGATGCCGTCTTTTATTGAAGACACCTCATATACGCCTGGTTGATTTAATTCCCAACCAGTGTATTGTGATACACCGTTTACCTTAACGTTTTCACCCTGAAGTAAGTATGCACCGTTGGCAAGGTCGTAATATGTATCTTCTTGCTCTACTGTATCTGTAGTAGTTGTTGCAATTTCCTTTACTGGCACATGTGTAACTGTAAATTCTTGGCTATTATTGCTCAACTGAACAACCGTTCCACCTACATTATCGCCTTGTGGCGCCTCATATGTTCCTGTCTTTAAACCGAAGGTCCATCTAACACCCGCGTAGGAGATGCTAGCATCACAATAATGTTCATGACCAAAGAACGCACCGTCTCCACCTGTTTGGTTCATATATTTAATCAATTTTTTGGTAATTGCCACCGCTGGTTCTCCGACGTAATATTCTTGTCTGCCTGTAATCATGTTTCCATAAGATACGCCATGACTCACATATCCCATGTCGCCTTCTTGTGCTTCCGCAAATATTCCTATCTCGCCTCTAAATTTACTATCATCTGGGTTTCCAAACCAGTATATAGAAGCCATTGCCCCTTCCACAACAGCATCATTTTGAATATGGAAGCCAAGCATATTTGGTATCGTTTTCCCTGCAATTGAATTTGTACGAAGTGCCATGTTATAGTACCATTCGATCTGTTCTGGTGTAAATCCTCGAGTTGTTTTTATAGCTCCCGAAGAAACATCTGGCTGATGTGCAGTTCCACATCCATTGGAGTCCATCATATATACAACTCTTTCCATTACACCATTGCGAGAAATACCAATGCTATAATTACCATTCCCCCCTATGCTGTGACGTGTATTAAACAGACAGTACTCGGCTTCTTCGTATTGTGTATTCTGCCCTTCTACACCCTGGTCACTTTCATTCTCATGGTTTCCGTAAACTGGTGCCCATGGAATTTTTAATGTTTCCATGAAAGCTACAAATGCTTTCATGATTGTTCCTTCAGCATCATCAAATTTCCCGTAAATACTGTCACCAGTCACCAAAATCAAATCCGGATTCGTCTTTTTTACCAATTCACGAATATAACCAAAGGCTAACTCATCCATTTTTTCTTTACTAACATCTGTATCTATTCTAATCTGTGTATCTGTTATCTGAAGAATCTTGAACTCTCTATCGCTATCAAAATCCAATACATAGTCATAACCGTAAGCATCAAAAGTCTCTGTATCTGGTTGGTAGCCATTCTTTGTGTCAGACACTCCAATAACTTGTGTTCCATGAGTTGTTTTCGTTACAGATGTAATCTGTCTTCCCGAACCAGTTGGGCCTTCTGGCACTGGTGTTGCATCTTCGCGTGTTGATGCCGTGAGTCTGACATAGTACCTTATAGAGGTAACACCAATTTTACAAATAAATCCATACAATCCTTCCTCATAAACTGCACCATTTAGAGAGATAGCTGCATAATTTTCAGGTACATCGTCTAAATTTTTCCCATCATCAACTAACTTCTTATATGTAGTATTTTCTGTTTTTACTATATGTGTCTGGTCTGTGATGTCGTAAACGATAGCATTAGTTTCATGTTTGACAGTAAGCAAACTCTCCAATTTTTCAGCTGGATTATCATGCCAAATGTTATTAGAATCCCAAACAGCAACAGCTGTTGAAAGTGAAATCACCGAATTACCTGAACGGAAATCACCGTATACAACAACGATATCACCTTGCTTAACTTCTTTCGAGAAAGAAATGTGATATGTTTTATCTGTATCCCATACCAATTGAGCCTCTTCATCTTTCACACCATTGATAAAAATTCCTTGATTTGGATTATCCACAGCTGTAAAAATTCCATTTATTGTCGTATTATTTGTTTCAAGTATTGGTGACGATGAAGCCTCCGTATTTCGAAAGAAAATTGTATGTTCTGCCACTTTTGCAATTGATTGTTCTTCACTCACTCCATAAGAATTTACATAAAACGTAAAATCTTCTCCGTGTTTCATGGTCACGGTATGTTCCATATTAATCAACCTTCCTGCTTTTAACACAAATTTACCATCTGCTGGTATCTTGGCTTGAGGAATGATTAATTCAAATGCCCCACGATTATTTTTTATCATTTTTACGTTTCTAATATTATCCAACTGCGGGCTTATTTCCAAGCCTTCATACATGGCTTCTTCTTGCTGTCCGATAATTGCAACACTTGTCTTCAAGACTACTTTGGCATCTCCATTAGGCAAAATTTCCGATGCCTCTTCATCTACTGTGAATGTAAATGGGTTGTCTGTCGTTTTCACAGCTTGTGTTCCTATGTTTCCTGCAGGTGTATAAATACCCATAGATTCCCCGTATTGAATAAGATCCTTGAAATTCATTGCAGGAATTTCTTGGCCATTAATTTTAGCTCGAACCAAAACATCTGCCAATCCATTCGCTCGTACACTTCTTCTCGTATATAGTTTTAAATTAAAAAATCTGCCAGCTACTATTCCATACTTATTCGCATCATATTCAAATATCTGCTTCTCTCTTTCTTCGGCTACACCCTCTCCACTAAATATTAATTTGCCGTCAGCCAAGGCAACACCAATGCCACCCCAACCATTTTCATGCTCAGCCTCTTCATTAACACATATAGACACCTTATTTCCTACGTTTGCTACGTTTTCAAACGTTCTCTCTCCCATATATCTGTCATTTACCCATACGGTTACCTTAACAGAACTACATGTTGTTCCTATCATTGTTCCCTTTACAAAACCAAGTTTCAAATTAAATTTTTCTTTAAAACTAGCCAACCCCAATTCATCAGCGGTAAAACTCAAGCCTGAAAGATGTCCCGCATCACTTCCATCTATAGTGGCATATACACATAATCTTTTTTCATTATTAAAATGAGAACTTTTTATTGTTCCCACAATAATTCCACACCATGAACCACTTGCACCAACATCGTTATTACCCAAACGAATTGTAGTCTTATCATCATCACTATTAAAAGCCACATCCATGTCGATGTATTTATTATTTAAATCTACATCTTTTGTAGATTTATAAATATTTACAGCATCTTCTCCATGCGATGGTCCATATGTCTTGTCCTCAAAACCAAAATCACTCATCAGTACTCGCGAGTAACCATTAAATTTGTAAGAATTTGTAGAATCATCTTCAAGGTACAAAGTTTCTCCAGAATTACCTATATAAACATATCCATACTCTCCTGCCCCTGTTAATTCCGGCCAAGTTTTCGTTCCTCTATAAATGTCATTAATCCATACTGCTATTTTAATATTTTTATAAATTCCAGTACTTGAATTGAATTCATCCCAATCAACACCTATTTTTAAATTGAATTTTTCTTCTAAGCTTCCAAGATCTAACTGTTGTGCCGTAAAATTCAACCCTGGATCAGCTGTTTCGTTAGTATTATAAATCTTAAGTTCTCCGTTATCCTTAGCAATTCTAATACCTTCCCATCCACCACTTGTAGCTAATATAGTCAAAGAGGCTCCTGTTGCATTTAAAAAAGTTACATTGGTTTCAATATACTTTTTCTTTAGATCTACTCTAGCTCCTTGATTATATTGTGGTGTCGCATCAAACTGTGTTTGTGCATTGAAAAATGTGCTCATCGGCACCGCTGTATTATAACCCAAGCTGGCAGGTGTGACTGCTCCTTGTTCTGTTCCTATTCTGTTTGGCGTTCCAATTGTCACACTCTCCACATAGTGGTCATCTGCAAGATACAATACCTGGTCTTTTTCAGTATTATTTTTTCCATATCTCACATTAAAATCTAAAAATTTACCATCCAAGCTAGCTGCCGTATCATCATTCTCATTATAGTAGATTCCATAAGAATGATTTTTACCAGTTATTTTATGTGTTCCCAAGGTCCACGTTTTATCTGGCAAAGCAGCCCCTTTTGAAAAGTCCGTTTCTTCCTCAAATTTCAAATCAGAAGAAGTAATTCTATTATCACTTCTAAATGGTGTGTTAGAAGGGGTTGTAATCTTTATGCTATTTCCATTGCTTGCCGCAATTCCTATGTAATTTCCAACTCCTTCTACTCCTATTGCCGTTTTAGTTCCTACATACTCATCATTAATCCAAAGATACATAGTTATGCTGTCACATACATTCCCAGTAATAGTACCTAAATCCAAACCTAGTTTAATATTAAACAATCCCGAAACGTTGTTTTTAAATGTACTAGCATCATCATCATACTTATATGGATTTCCAATTCGCAATGAGTTGTTCTTATATTCAAGTCTTATTCCTGTCCAACCACTCGTTCCTGTCGTCGCAATATTAATACACGCATTGGAATTATTGCTATGAATCTCGAGATCCATATCATAATATTTCATATCTAGAGTATTAATCCCTGAAAGCGGGTATTTGTTTACATCATAAATATTTTCGTAAACACCATCAATAATGCCATGTGACTCAAGCAATGTCGTTCTTGTAAGCCCAAAGTCCTCTGGCGTCACATTTTTTTCTTCTGCATTTGGCATTGGTGTTTTTATTGTAAGGTTTGTTTCTCCTGTGAGGTATCCAATATTATGGCCTGCTGCTCTGACATTTTCAAACTCTTTCTCCGCAATATACTCACCATTGCTCCACACAGTCACCTTAAGTAATTTACAATATGGTGCATCTTCCCTGTTAGAATGTGCTTCTGTAACTCCATACCAATAATCGCTCATTTCAAATCCAACTTGCAGATTAAATTCTTCCGTAAAGGCTCCCAAATCATTCTCTGGGATTTTTATTCCGTTTTCGGAACCTCCCCACGCATCAAAGAGGCAAAGTTTGCCGCCTATAATCTGAACACGAATTCCTGCATCGCCGTTTTCACTAGCCAGATTGAGTTGCACACCTTTACTCTCTGCATTACTCGGAAATGCCAATGTCATATCAAGATATTTTTTGTTCATACTATAATCATATTTATAAAACGAAGATATCTGCTGTGTCGGATTTGTTTCGCTAAACTCCGTTTTATGATTGTTTCCATCTTGAATTCCAAAATCCTTTGGTGTCACACGTACATAACCTTTTTCCCAAGGTTTATTGCGCTCAGCTTGTGTCTCTTCTGCTTTTGTATTCATACTAATTCCATAAAAACAATTAATCGTTAGCGCCAATGCACAAAAAGCAGCTAATATTTTTTTCAAATGCTTTTTAAACTCTTTCATTACCACTCTTCCTCCCATTCAATCTCATCATCTCCGCCTTCTTCTTCTTTAAGGTCTGTTCCAACAGACAATGTAACCACATCATCTTCTTCCATTAAAAGTAAAATCGACTTCGGCGTTTTATACTTTTTTCTCATTTTTAAACCTCCTTATTTCTATTTCCATTTTTCTATTATTTCCTATTTAATCTATGTCAACGGATTCTTTATCCCAATTTTTTTCCTAGTCAATTTCAATCAATTTTCATTCTAAATCAATAAGTGAGTATAGCGAACCCGCATTTTGCGGGTTCGCCTATAAATTATGTTAATTAATTGTAAATGCCTCACTCTTATTGCCATACGCATCAACTGCGCGTACTGTAATCTCACTTAATTTTGGAATCCCAGTTAATTGGAATTTACATGTTCCAGACATCTTATTAATGCCTTTATAGAAGTTTGTAAGTAATCTGTATGTCTTATTGCCTGCAGTAATCTCGTAATAATATACGAAGTCACTATGAGTTGCTGCTTTGAATTTTACGGTACATACATCACCTGACCATGTAGCACTACCTGTTGCATCACTTGCAAATACTGGTTTTTCTGTCATATTTGCAAATCGATTCAACGTATACTTAAAGCTTGCTTTATCTGTCGCATCTTGGATTACCCAATTGTTCTTAATCTGAGTACTTGTTGCTACATTGTAACGCTGAATATCAACCTTAGCACCTTTTACTTTCACAAGGAGTGCCTGACCTGTCTTAGACGCATCTGCAGCATCATTGTCAAATGTAATGTTGCTTCCTTGACCATCTCGTCCAAATCCACCAACACCCAAGATAGATCCTGTGTTGACAACAGTATAATCACCCTGATAAATACTGTGTTCATCTTCTAGTGCTGCTTGTGTGTGTGAACTAAAGAGTACTACTTGCGGATACTGTGCAAGAATATTCTTATATGTTGTTACACCATTTGCTCCATCACTTGCTGCAATTGTGTTCTGTGGTGGTTGATGAATTGCTACAAAAATTGGTTTTGTAGGATCTTTTTCTGCCGCTGCCGCAAGCTCTGTCCTTAACCATTCAAGCGTTTCTGTATTATATACAGCATACCCTGCACTATTTGAACTGTCTGCACTCATACCGATGAATGTATATCCACCAACTTCTACACTAGTGTTTGTATTTGTTCCATTAAGATCTGAAGACAATGCGCCAAGTTTACTTGCAAATCTAGTCTTCATTGAATTCCAATCACCAGTTCCACCTGTCCATGTCCAAGCTTCGTAATAATCATGAGCATCTGCTGTAAATACAAACTCTGGCCAAGCTGCCTTTGGCACATCACCATACACATCATTTACTGTATTCAACAATACATCATAAGCATCTTCTGTACCAATTTCTGCGATATCACCATTCACAATGATTGTTTCTGCTCCCATTGCACGATAGTAGTTTAATGCTTTTTTCAAACGAATCTGTCTATCATTATCCTTGCTATCAGCTGTTATGTGTACATCACCAAGAACACCAAATCTTACTTCTTTTTCAATTTCCAAACCAAGAAGTTTGTCTTGAAGCTGTTCATACGTGTTTTCTATCGAACCATCGTTGTCAATATCAGAGCTTTCTGCAACTGCTTTTGCTGTATGCACTGGCATAATCTTAAGTGGTAACTCTTCTGTTGTGTATGCGAAGATACCATTTGTAATTTCTGAAGCTCTTCCTTCTGCCACCATCTGTGCTGCAAATGTACCGTCTACATAAATGGTAAAGATTGCATCTTCTCCATTTGCACTGGTCTCAATGCGGTAAACATGTTCTTCGTTTGCCTTGATGCTTACATTTTCAAAGTTTGCACTTTCAAGAATCTGTCCAATTGTTCCTCCTTCAACCCAGTATTCTGCTCTCGCTTTTCCTGTCGTGTTGTCATAACACATTACTAATCCAAACCATGAATTAATAGGTCCACCGAGACGAACACTTGCATTCGGGCTTTCAGGGAATGTAATTGCCAATTCTACCGTGTTGTTCATAATGGAACTAATATTGTTGAATCTTCCTCTTGCATCAAATGCCGCCGGAATATATCCTTGCGCAAATCCATTGATTGTCGCATCTGAAAGTGTTACTGGTGTTGTAACTGCTTTCTTTGCTCTAATCAAGTCTTTTGCATCTACTTTGTTATCCACATTGATGTCACCATCACGGTAAAGGATTACTTCACTTGTTCTGGTTGTAGTGCCATCTTTGTATGATACTTGATATTGTCCTGTCTTGTCATATGTAACATCTGTTCCAGGCACTGTATAAGAACCTGTTTTATCTAAGTCGATTGCAATTTCACCAAGGTTTTCTACATATGGTGCAGCTTTTACTGTAAAGTCTGCATATCTTGCAATGCCATAGCTTGCTCCCAATGGTGCCGAATAGAATAACACATCGTTTCCAAAAAACTTCGCTGCATCTTGCAAGAAGAAATGTCCATGCACCGCTTTACCATCAACAAAGATACGAAGTTTTACATCATCTTTATATCCATCACGGTCAAAATCAACAAAGTCTGTTGTAATGCAAAGATCAAATTCGCCATCTTCTGGTATTGAGAATCCCCAATCAATGCCATATGCATATCTATGATTATAAATTGTATCAAAATTAGCAAGTGAATGAGTATCTATCATCATCGTTCCTGGTGCAGATTCATGTAATGTCAACGCCACCCATGGATTTCCACCGTCTGCATAGCTATATCCTGCGAAACGAATTGTATTATTCTCATCATGTTTAAAGTCAATTGTCGCTGAGAATGCAGTTCCGTCCATTGTTGGTTGCGAATATGTTCCCACACTCTCTGGCATTGTATACGCATCGCCGATTCCAATATCTGATGTTGTAATCATATCGTGATCAGCTGCTGTTGGCATTGGTGAACTAAATGTTACTGATGCTCCTTCTGATACCGCAAATACTCCCATGTAATTTCCTAAGAATCCTGCATATCCCAAGAAGTCTATATAACCATCAGTTGCCATCTTACCATTGATGTAAAGTCCAATTCTAAGGTCGTCCTCTGAACCTCCTCCATCAAGATTTGCTTTTTCTACCGAAATCTTGATATTCATCTTTGTATTTTGGAAAGAAGTAAGTCCTACACTCGCTGCTGCAAATGTGCGTTTTTGTGGGTCTGCATTGTTGCCCTGCCAGCTTACTTCCATAATTTTTCCGTCCGAACTTGGACATACTGCAAATCCCCATGATCCATCATACAACGAACCACCATAACGTATCTGTACATCTCCATCAAATACAACATCTGTATTTAATACTGTTCCATCTACTGTTGCTGGTCTCTGACCTTGGCTATTCGCTGCAAATGGTGTGAAACTTCCTTTTGCAACAATACCATTTCCTGCATATTTTTGGTCTGCAATATAATTACCATTGTCAAAGAAATCACTATGTGAAATTTCATAAGATCCCCAGTCTCCAGCTGTTTCCCATGCTTCTGGCTGTGCTACCGATTCAAGTACTACAAGAACTGCCTGACCTGAAGGAATGTCCAATGTACTTACATTTGTTTTCGCTGTACTTGTTACAGCATTTTGTACGTATTTTACATTATATGTATTGTCAAAGGTCAATGTAACTTTCTGCGATTGTCCAGGTCTTACATCATAGTTTACTACATAGAACGCTTCTGTTCCTTTGTAATCAAAACATCCTACTACTGCACCATAAGTTGTATTATTTGATGTTACGCTCTTTAAGTGTGCTGTTCTTTCAGGTCCGATTACAGCACCTGTTGTAAATTGCTTGTCTACATTATAGATTTTATCCCATGCATAACCTGCTGTAAGAACCAAACCTTTTGATCTAGATTTCATAAGAACGTCATCCACTGCCTGGATATGTGTGTTAATGTTCTTAAGCTGATCATAATATGGTGCTGCTTTTTCACCATTAAAGTTGATAAATCCAGTTCCTTCAAGTTCACTTCCAGTAACCTGTTTATCGTTATTGTCATCCGCGTGCTCTAAGTTCTGAACCAACGGGAAGTATCCAATACCTTTTGAACCAAATGCCAAAAGAATATTTGCATTCCACCAGTTTTCTTCTTCTGATGGATATTTACTTGCTTCAATTTCTCCCAAGTGATAGTCAGAACCTGCTGCCATAAAGTTCCACATCGGAACATTATATTGTATTGATTTCTGACGCTGAATCAACATAGATTTAAAGAACTTCTCTACGTGATTAATAGAGTCATGATCTGCATAATCCTGGAATACATAGTGGTCAATACAAAGCACTTGCGCTCTTGTACCATCTGTATTCAAATATCTATCAAAATACTCTTGATATGAAGTATGTTCAAAGTTCGAAATTGTATAGTAATAGTTTGAGAAGAATGGTGCAAATGATGGCATATGGTTAATGTAACCATTTGTATTTACATACTTACTCAAATTGTGTGCCGCATCTTTGTAATATGTAATCAAGTTTACTTTTGGCCAATTTCCAGATTCAATATTTTGCTGGAATGTTGTTTGGTTAAAATATGGATATGTTGAACCATTGTACATATAGTTGTCTGTTGGTTCGTCCTTAACCTCTGTTCCAAGCATAGATTCATATTGTGAATAATCACTTAAGCGGTCTGCAATCTCTGATGCTGTTAACGGAGTTGCATTTTCCACTTCTTTATTTGTCCAATAGTCAACAGGTTGTATTGCCGAATTGAGTCTAATATCCGAAATATAATAACCAATGTTATATTTTTCACCAAACTCAAGCATCTTCTTAATGTCTTTGAAACCATTTGCTTCATTGTGGTATGCATCTATCGGTGTATATGTAATCATATTTACACCAGCTTCTTTAATATAGCCATACACCTTATCTGTAAGCAAGTTGTTTGGATTACCACCCGTTCCTGCCGGTGTTGGTCCAAAGAAACCGAATATCGGCATTACTTCATCTCCACCGATAAAGTCATATGATAATGACGGAGGATAATACATGTAGATGATATCGTTCAATCTGCCTTCTGCTGCGGCTTCTCCTCCTGCACGGATCCAACTCATAATAGAAAGGTCTTCTTCATCTACTTTTTCATCGTTATTAAGGTCAGCGCCTTTAAGCTGTGCTCTTGAAAGCACTCTATCTCCGTTAATATATTCTTGAAGATATGTGTAATCCGCTGGTGATCCCGCAATATCATGGGTTAAATCTGTATCAAAATGAATATCACCTACTCGATACAAGCTTACAACTTTACGAGTTCTTTTTGTATCAGCATCTTGTTCGATAATATAATCTCCTGCTCTTTTAAGAACTGTTCCATTAGCCGTAGCGGCACCATTAACTGTTACATTTTTACCATTGATAAGATATCCGTCTCTTCCGCTCAAGTTATATGTAACAGGATCTTTTCTTTCTATTTTTCTGCCACCAACACTCTTATAACCAAATTCGCCACCCTCATTGTGCAATACCATATAATTTCCTGCATAAGAAGCCGCTCCTATGTAACATATTGTTTTACACTGGTCTCCTACTGTATATGTAGCAAACAAATTGGTTCCTAATACACGGAATCTCGCAGAAAATTCTATCCATTTTCCCGCAAGGTTGGTGCCGTCCGTGTAGATAGCGGTGGCTTTATTCTCGTCACCTGTTTGCACACCCGTCACTGGCCAAAAATTGTCAATTACTTGGAACTGCGAACCCGAAGCATTTAAACCAAACTGCAAGCCCATCCATTTGTTATCGCCTTCAGCCCAACCGCCAAGACGAACGCTGGCATTCACAGTTGTGAATTTCGCCTTTCCTTTGAATATCTTCATATCCAAGTTTGTGAGATCCGGGTTTGTAGTCTCATCTGCCACAAATCCGCTTGCATCATAATCTTCTCTCTGGTAATCCCAGAATGTCATCTCTGTGAAATTCTGTTCTTCCGGACTGATTAATGTAAGAGATGAATTTCCTGCTGGTGTATTTACTGTATACACAGTAACATGACTTGCCCACGCATTATCCCACGCTTCATCTGTATAATTTGGATATATGATATAAGAGTTGTTATATAGCTCATCATTAAACCATACACCAAGTTGCAAATCATTATAAAGTCCGTCGCCATGCTTATCTACATAATTGTAGCTAATCTTGATATCAACTTCCGCATTTGCAACCGCAGATTCTGATGGTAACCCTTCTGGTTTAAATACGTCAGTTCTGTATTGCCAATCCAAATAGGTATCAAACATCAACAATTGATCTGGTCCATTTGAAGTACTCGCAAGTCTGATGCCGCTCTTTCCATCGTCCCAACCACCAATATGCAGATATGCTTCTGGCCCTTCAAAAATCGCTTTTGTATGGAACGTTGTTCCGTCCATGCCTAAGCCACTTTCAGTTCCCGGCAAATACTCTCCTATGATAGAAACGTCGTGTTGGTTATATGTACCATACGCAATCCCCACATCTTCCGGTGTGATTACTGTGTTGTTTTCTGCAACATTGATTCCCTTTGGAGTTGTCAATTCAATAGTCTTACCTTCGCCTGGATGCACACCGATGCTGTCTCCACACCAAACAAATTGACCCCATTTGCTAGGTTCATATCTGTTTCCGTAAAGAATAGCCGCTTCACCAGCCCACGCCTGAATGGTTAGGTCCGTCACAGTGCCATCACTAGATATGCTTGCATACTGTACACCCAATTGCAAACGGAATGGTTCATCAAAGCTGGCAATGCCAATATCTGTGGCTTTGATATAAAGGGAATTGTATGGGTTCAATCCATATGCATTCTCAAATCCTTGGAGTACACCATCGCGATTAACAGTACCTGGGTGAATATACAAATCTCCATCTCTAATCTCTAGACGGATACCACCCCAACCACCGGATGCTGCCATATAATCAATTGAGCCTGCTCCGTTAAAGTCCACAATCGTATCTAAGTATGTACCATTCAAGCTTCCATACATATACGTCTTATCTAAGCCTGCCCCCGTTGCTTTTAGACTCTCGGTTCCCGCAAAGTCACCAATTGTGATTTGTCTGTAACCAACTTCGGACGGAGATGCTGCCGCCTTCACTTCTTTTGAAGATGCAATATATCCTACTGCGCCAAAAACCATACAAATGGCCAACGCTAGTGCTATGCTCTTCTTTGTCCATAATCTCCATTGCTTCATGATGTTTCCTCCCTTGTCTTTGTTTCTAAACCTTTGGTTTGTTACACAAAACATGTGTATATATCGCTATGTTCTTCGGTCATTTTTCCGCTTTTTGCCGAAAGAATCCCAATTTCTTTTCTATCTTATCATAATAGGTATTTTCTTTCTTCCTTTTTTTTACACTAATATATGCTTTTTTTGTTTCTTTATTTTGTTGTTTTCCTTTATTTTTCTTTTGTTTTTTTGTTTTTTTGTACATTTGCATTACTATATTTAGATATTGACAGCGTTTTCTTATTCAATTATAATAGAAATACCATAACAATTTGATGTGTGTTTTTTTTAACCATATCTATTTTGTGTGTTTTTTTATAATCTTAAGGAGCGATAATTATGGCAAAAAAACATTCTTTAACGGTGTGTGATTTTCACCACTTGCGCAATGTGTCTAAAGGTTATGGAGGCGTGTCTTTTGAGCACATTAGTGCAGCCACACATCACCATGCTGACTTTTGGGAAATCATCATCATTACACAAGGAGAACTTGAACATACGATAAACGGAGTAACCACCACTCTCCCTACTGGAACCCTGTTGTTGTTTAAACCTGGAGTGACGCATTCGCTCTTTACGGAACCTTTCCAAAGCACACATTTTGTAATGTGCGTGGAACAGAACTTTTTCACACAATTTGTCTCCCGCGCAATTCCATCTTTTGATATGAACTTTTCAAGAGACCACGTTTCCAAGCTCATAAGCAAAGAAAAGATTCGTTACATCGAATACTTAGGAAGCAACCTTACTAAAAACTCGCGCCCGATTTTGTCTATGGCCGATGAGATTTTATTTTTATGTATTTCTGATTTTATTTACCAGAACGACACTTTGGATTGCGATATCTACATAGCAGAAATTATTCAAAAGTTAAATAATCAATCATATATGAATCTTTCTGTAAAAGAAATTTGCGAACATTATCCTTATTCCCAATCTATGTTGTTACGACAATTCAAAAAACTAACAGGTATGACTATAGTGGAATACAAGGCAGAACAAAAGATGAAGTTTGCATGTCAACTCCTTTCAATGTCCGAGATGAAAATCATTGATATCGCCTCCACACTACAGTACAGTAGTTTGAGTTACTTCTTACACGCTTTTAAAGATAAGTTTGATATGACACCTTCAGAATACAGGAAATTACGCAAAAAAGAACAAGCCCGTTAGAGCTTGTTCTTTTTTATTTTTCTTATAAATCTTCTGGTTTGTCTTCTAAAACGATATCGAAGTCTCCAAGTTTGTCTACTTTGAATCCATTTGCTTTGTATGTTTCATAATCGAATGCTTCTAACTCATCAATAGCAAGTTTGTGGAATTCGTAGAAGTTGTGCCACCATTCGTAATCTGTTCCAAGATCTGCTGTAAGATAAGCATCTGCAATATCACAAGCCATCTTTGGTGCTACGTAGAATGCACCCATAGCAAGAACGTTTACACCGTTACCTGTGATTGCACGACGAGCTGCCGGAACACTTTCAACAACACCTGCATGTACGTGAGGACATTTACTTGCTGCAATATGAATTCCCATACCTGTACCGCAGAAAAGAAGTGCTCTTTCAAATTCACCTTCAGAGATCATAGAACCCACACGAAGTCCTACTCTGTGGAACATAAGGTCTGTATCATCTGGGTCAGAATCTTTTGTTACACCCATGTCTGTGATTTCCCAACCTTTTTTCTCAAGGTACTCAACTACTGCTTCCTTCAATGGGAAACCTGCAAAATCTGCACCTACTACTAATTTTTTGTCTTTTACCATTTTCATAATGATACCGCTC